>JBAXES010000100.1:0-10078 GCA_037140315.1 Chloroflexales bacterium | reverse complement strand
GGTCTTCCCGGCGTTCAACGAGCAGGAGAACCTGCCCGCGCTCTACGCCCGGCTCCTTGGCGCCCTCGACCCGCTGGGCGTGAGCTACGAGATCGTCTTCGTGAACGACGGCAGCCGCGACCGCACCCTGCCCATGCTCCAGCAGCTCAGCGCCGCCGACCCGCGGGTGCTGGTGATCGACCTGGCCCGCAACTTCGGCCACCAGATCGCGATCAGCGCCGGCCTTGACCACGCCCGGGGCCGGGCGGTGATCATTATGGACGGCGACCTGCAGGACCCGCCCGAGGTGCTGCCCGAGTTCATCGCCAAGTGGCGCGAGGGCCACGATGTGGTCTACGCCGTCCGCGCGCAGCGCAAAGAGGGGCCGCTGAAGCGGGCGGCCTACACGCTCTTCTACCGCCTGCTCAAGCAGGTGTCCAGCATCGACATCCCGCTCGACGCGGGCGACTTCTGCATTATGGACCGGCGCGTCGTCGATCTGCTGAGCGGCATGCCCGAGCGCAACCGCTTCGTGCGCGGCATCCGCAGCTGGGTCGGACTGGATCAGGTCGGCCTGGCCTACGAGCGCCACGCCCGCCACGCCGGCCGGCCCAAGTACACCCTGAGCCGGCTGATCTACCTGGCCCTGGACGGGCTGATCTCCTTCAGCTACCTGCCCCTGCGCATGATCTCGCTGGCTGGCCTGGGCGTCTCGCTGATGTCCATCCTGATCGCGATCTTCTACACCATCCAGAAGCTCACCGTCGGCCTCTCGCCACCCGGCTTCGCCACCCTGGTCGTCGCAATCTTCTTCCTCTCGGGCATCCAGCTGATCACCATCGGCGTGATCGGCGAGTACGTCGGCCGGATCTTCGAGGAGGTGAAGGGCAGGCCGCTGTATGTGGTGCGCCGGGTGTGGGGGCGAGATGGAGCTTAGCCGTAGGGGGGCCTACCCATCAGCAAGGAGGAGACCCGTGCTCGCCACATCAGGCTACCGCGTCGGTTCGCCGCGCTTGGCCCACGACCCGCGCTTTGACGCCTACACCCGCGAGCGGCGTGGGCACTACGACGTGATCGCCGCCGCTGATATCCTGCCCGCCTGGAGCAACGCCTACCACCGCCGCATCGCCGAGGTCTATCGCTTTCTGGTGACGCCGGGCCAGCGCGTGCTCGAGATCGGCTGTGGCGAGGGCGACCTGCTCGCCGCCCTCGAACCCGCCATCGGCGTGGGCGTCGATCTGTCGGCGGCGATGGTGCGGCGTGCGACGGCGCGACACCCGGGCCTGCGGTTTCTTCAGGCCGATGTCCATCAGCTCAGCCTGGCAGGCCCCTTCGATGTGATCATCCTCTCGGATCTGGTCAATGACCTCTGGGATGTGCAGATGGCCCTTCAGCAGATCGCCGCGCTCTGTGTGCCGCAGACCCGCGTGATCATCAATACCTACAGCCGGGTGTGGGAGCAGCCCCTGCGCATCGTGCGGGGCTTCGGCCTGGCCCGGCCAAACCTGGAGCAGAACTGGCTCACGATTGAGGATATCGCTGGGCTGCTAAGCCTGGCCGATTTCGAGCTGGTGCGGAGCTGGCAGGAGGTGCTCTGGCCACTTGAGACGCCGATCATCGCCAACCTGGCCAACACGATCCTCGCTAAGGTCTGGCCATTCAACCTGATTGCCCTCTCGAATTTTATGATCGCCCGACCGGCGGGCACGGCCCATCCCGACGAGCCGACCGTCTCGATCATCATCCCGGCGCGCAACGAGGCCGGCAATGTGCCGGCGATCTTTGCCCGCACCCCCGAGCTCGGCGCAGGCAGCGAGCTGATCTTCGTCGAGGGTCACTCGACCGATGACACCTACGCTGCGGTTGAACAAGCCATCGCCGGAAACCCCGGGCGCAGGTGTGCGCTCATCCGCCAGACTGGCAAGGGCAAGGGTGATGCGGTGCGGGCCGGGTTCGCCGCCGCCACCGGCGACATCCTGATGATACTTGACGCCGACCTAACCATGCCGCCCGAGGATCTGCCGCGCTACTACGAAGCACTGCGCACGGGTAAGGCCGAGTTTGTCAACGGGGTGCGTCTAGTCTACCCGATGGAGCAGGAGGCTATGCGCTACATCAACCTGCTGGGGAATAAGTTCTTCAGCCTGGCCTTCAGCTACCTCCTGGGCCAGCCGATCAAAGATACCCTCTGCGGCACCAAGGTGCTCTGGCGCGGAGACTACGAGCGGATCGCGCATAACCGGGCCTACTTCGGCGACTTCGACCCCTTCGGCGACTTCGACCTGATCTTCGGGGCCGCGCGCCTGGGGCTGAAGATTCTCGACCTGCCTATCCGCTACCGCGAGCGCACCTACGGCACAACAAACATTAACCGCTGGAGGCACGGCCTGCTGCTGCTGCGCATGACCGCCTTCGCCGCCGGGCGAATAAAGTTTATCTAACGACAATGCTTAAAACATGGCTCCAGCACCCGCTCACCCGCGGCCTCGATATCGACGACCCGCAGACCACAAACCTGCGTCGGCAGATCATTACCGAGAAGCCATTTCTACGCCAGCTCTACCAGGAGTGGTATGCCAGCATCGCCACCGCGCTGCCACCACCGCCAGGGGCCGTGCTTGAGCTTGGCTCGGGTGCCGGCTTTCTGTCCGAGACGTTGCCCGACCTGATCGCCTCAGATATCTTAGCCTGCCCGCACATCGACGCCGTGCTCGACGGTCACGCTCTGCCGGTGGGCGCGAGCAGCCTGCGGGCGATTGTGATGACCGACGTGTTCCATCACCTGGCGCAGCCAAGACGCTTTCTGGCCGAGGCGGCGCGCTGCGTACGCCCTGGCGGTGCCATTGTGCTGGTGGAGCCCTGGGTTACGCCATGGTCGCGGCTGATCTACACCCGACTGCACCACGAGCCATTTAACCCCGACACGACTGGCTGGGAGTTCCCGCCGAGTGGCCCGCTCTCGGGGGCCAACATCGCACTACCATGGATCATCTTCCATCGCGACCGCGACCGCCTGCGCGCCGAGTTCCCCGAGTGGCGGATCGACGCGATCACCCCGACCATGCCCCTGTGCTACCTACTCTCCGGCGGCGTGTCGCTGCGCAGCCTGATGCCCGGCTGGAGCTTCGGCCTCTGGCGATGGGCCGAGGGAGTCCTCAAGCCTTGGATGGACGACGTGGCGATGTTCGCCCGCATTGTGCTGATCCGTGTTGATCCGTGAGCCAGTAGCAACTATTGGGAGGCAGGGTATCATATGCAGCCAACAGGAGCGCAGATGTCTCAGCGCGCCGAGCACGAGATTACGCACGGCGTTTTCCTGGCACGTCATAATGCGGAGGAGATCTGGGGGTGGAGCACGCCAGCAGGCAAGCTGCGCGCCGCACGCCGGGGTAGCCTGATTGCCAACGGTGCCGGACTCCGGCCTGGCAAGCGGATCCTCGAGATCGGGTGCGGCACGGGCCTCTTCACCGAGAGATTCGCCGCATCAGGTGCGACAATGGTAGCCGTGGACATCTCGGCTGATCTGCTCGATCAGGCTCGTCGGCGCGGCCTGCCGTCACCACAGGTCACATTTTTAGAGAAGCGCTTCGAAGACTGCGATGTGGAAGGCCCCTTCGATGGGGTGATCGGCTCGTCGATCCTGCACCATCTCGACCTCGCGGCGGCGATGGCCAGGATCTTCACCCTGCTCAATGCCGGGGGGGTGATCAGCTTCGCCGAGCCGAACATGCTGAACCCGCAGATCTTGGCGCAGAAAAACGTGCCACTCCTCAAGCGCCTGCTCGGTGACTCACCCGACGAGACGGCGATCATCCGCTGGAGATTCGCCCGCCTGCTGGCCAATCTGGGCTTTCAGCAGATCAGCATCACCCCGTTCGACTGGCTTCACCCGGCGACCCCTAGGTCACTTATCCCAGCGGTGCGTGACATGGGGCGCTGCCTGGAGGGCATGCCAATCGCTCGGGAGTTCGCCGGCTCGGTGTATATTCGCGCCCGCAAGCCAGCGCCCGCTGGGTCGCCGGTTGTCACTTCAGAGAGAGTAAGCCCGTGAGCCCACGCCATCTCGACGTTGCCCTGTGCCTATTGATCTTCGTCACTGCCCTGGCCATACGCATCATGGTGGCTGCCCCTGTGATCGCCGGCGACACCAAATTTATCACCGGCGATGACACCGATTACTACGGCATCGCGATCTCGCTAGTCACCAATGGGTCATTTACCTTACATGGACATCCGACTGCCTACCGCATGCCTTTTTTTCCGCTGTTCCTGGCCTTCTGGCATCTGCTGTTTGGGATAGCGCCCTACGCAATCTTGCCGATTCTGCTTGTGATTGGCGGGCTGCTGCCTGTGGGCACCTATCTTCTCGCGCGCACGCTCGGCGGCTCAACGTGGATCGCGCTTGTGGCCGCGATGATCACGGCTATTGATAACTACTTTGTGATTTTTAGCAGACTGTACATGACCGAGGTACTGTTTAGCCTCTTGGTGGTGACAAGTATGCTGGCGGTCAGTCGGCTTCGCACCACATATGACTGGGTATGGGCTGGCGTGGCGGGCACCCTGCTTGGCGCGGCAACGCTGACCCGCGCTAACTTTGGCCCGTTCGTCGTCATTGTCTTGCTCTGGCTAGTCTGGCATGGACGCAATAAACTCCGCGTTGTACTACCTCAGACCGCGCTGGTCGGTATGATCGTCGGCGCTATGTGGGGGGGGTGGGTTGTGCGAAACTATATGGTCTTTCATTGCCTGATCCCCTTCACCACCCAGGGAGGCAACGCGTACTACGGCATCTATAATGATCAGGCGACCGCAGATGACATAGGCGACAGGTTTGGCTACTGGATCTGGCGCATACCGGATCCGCCGGCTACGCCGGGCAAGGTATGGGATGAAGTTGCGCTAGATCAGTATCAGCGCACGGTGACTCGCGAATGGATAGCCGCTCATCCAGGGAAGGCTTTGCGAGCCGCGCTGATGCAGGTATTTCATCTCTGGCGCCCCTCATTCGATGCATCCATAAACTACCTGCTGACGGTCGTCATCGGACTCCCGGCACTTATTGGACTGGCGTTTTACCGGCGTCAGCCCGACATTGTGCTCTGGCTCTGGTTCACGGTGACAATGAGCGCGCTCACGATCACCTCGGCAGGTATGGAGCGTTACCAGCTGCCGCTTCGTCCCATCCTGGCGGTGACAGCGGTACTGTCGATGACCTCACTCGCCCAACGACTCGTACGGCGTAGTCGTTAGTCTGTGCTGCGCTCGGATGCCCGCACCGACTGATATCTGGAAGGCGTTTGCCCCTATGCGCATCCTGATGCTCAACAATGAGTTCCCGCCCCTGGGCGGCGGCACCGGCACGGTGAACCGCGCCATCCTGGCGCGGCTGGCCGGCGTGCCGGGCCTGGAGGTGGATCTCGTCACCTCGGCCCTGGGCTACCGGGCCGAGCGCGAGCGTCTGGCCGAGCGGGTGCGCCTGATCAAGGTGCCGGTGGCCAACCGCAACATCCACCACTCCAGCGGGCGCGAGCTGCTCACCTACGCCGCCCTGGCCCTGCCCGCCGCCCTGCGCCTGCACCGCGCCCGCCCCTACGACCTGGTCTTCGCCTGGAGCGCGGTGCCCGCTGGCGGGGTGGCCCTGGCCCTGCGCCGCCTCGCCGGGCTGCCCTACATTCTGCGCGTCTGCGGCCCCGACATCCCCGGCTTCGAGCGGCGCTACGGCCCACTCTACCCCGTGCTCACGCCCACGATCAAGGCGATCTGGCGCGGCGCGCGCCGCCTGGTGGCCAAGTGCCAGGCCGAGGCCGACATGATGCTGGCCGTGCAGCCGGGCATGCATATCGACCTGGTGCCCAACGGGGTTGAGCTGGGGGCCTTCCCGCCCGCGCCGATCGCCGACGGCGGCCCGCTGCGGCTGATCTGCGTGGCCCGGCTGATCGAGCGCAAGGGCCAGCACCACCTGATCGCCGCCCTGCGCCAGCTGGTCGATCAGGGGCTTGACGTCACCCTGGAGCTGGTGGGCGCGGGCGACGCCCGCGCCGTGAACGAGGCCCTGGCCCGCCGCCTGGGCCTGGCCGAGCGGGTGTCCTTCGCCGGCTACGTGCCGCGCGAGCAGATCGCCGCCCGCTACGCCGCCGCCCATGTCTTTGTGCTGCCCTCGTACAACGAGGGCATGAGCGTGGCCACCCTGGAGGCGATGGCCGCCGGGCTGCCCACCATCGTCACCCGCACCGGCGGCGCCGAGGAGCTGGTGGAGGAGGGCGTGAGCGGGAACATTGTGCCCTGGGCCGACGTGGGCGCCCTGGCCGACCGGCTGCGCGCCCCCGCCCAGAGCCGCGACCTGGCCCGCCGCATGGGCCGGGCCGCCCGCGCGCGCGCCCAGGGCTTCTCATGGGACGCGGCGACCGCGCGGTACCTGGCGATGTTTGCGGATGTCGCGGGGACACGACATCCGCAAACATCGCCAGATCCAATGATTGATCGCCTGTGATTGGCGATGGGTGGCTTTGCCGCCCATCGCCAATCACAGGCGCTTAGGATGATGATCTATGTGCGGCATCTGCGGCATCCTGCATAGCAACGACCGCCCGGTGGACGCAAACCTGCTGCGGCGCATGAACGACAGCGTCACCCACCGCGGCCCCGACAGCGACGGCTTCTTCCTGGCGGGCCACGTGGGCATGGCCATGCGCCGGCTGGCGATCATCGACCTGAGCGGCGGCGGGCAGCCGATCTTCAACGAGGATGGCAGCGTGGCGATCATCTTCAATGGCGAGATCTACAATTTTCGCGAGCTGCGCGCCGAGCTGCTGCGCCACGGCCACCGCTTCGCCACCGACGGCGACACCGAGGTGATCGTCCACGCCTACGAGCAGTGGGGCGACGCGATGCTGCCTCGGCTCAACGGCATGTTCGCCTTCGCCATCTGGGACACGCCGCGCCGCCGCCTGCTGATCGCCCGCGACCGCATGGGCGAGAAGCCGCTCTACTGGCAGCATAGCCCCGCGCACGGCCTGGTCTGGGGATCCGAGGCCAAGGCCGTCCTCGCCGCGCCCTGGGTCGAGCGGCGGATCAACCCCCTGGCCCTGCACCACTACCTGACCCTGCAGTACACGCCCGACCCGCTGACGATCTACGCCGACATCAGCCAGCTGCCGGCGGCCCACAAGCTGGTGCTGGAGGGCGATGCGCCGCCGCGGGTGGAGCGCTGGTGGCAGCTGGCCTTCGAGCCCAAGCTGCAGATCAGCGACGGCGAGGCGATCGAGCAGGCCCGCGCCCTGCTGGCCGCCGCCGTCGAGCGCCAGCTGGTCAGCGAGGTGCCCCTGGGCGCCTTCCTCAGCGGCGGCATGGACTCGTCGAGCATCGTGGCCCTGATGGCCGAGCGCGCCCGCGAGCCGGTGCGCACCTCCTCGATCGGCTCCGACGAGCGCCACTTCTCCGAGGCCCGCTACGCCCGCCAGGTGGCCGAGCGCTACGGCACCGAGCACCACGAGTTCATCTTTCGCCCCGCCGACCTGGTGGGCGTGATCGAGGGCGTGTCCGCCGCCTTGGACGAGCCCTTCGCCGACCCGGCCGCCCTGCCGCTCTACGAGCTGGCCCGCCAGACCCGCCGCCACGTCACGGTGGCCCTCAGCGGCGACGGCGGCGACGAGACCTTGGCCGGATACCGGCGCTATGTGCTGGACGGCTGGCTGCGGCCCTACGCCGCCCTGCCCGGCTGGATCACCCAGGGTGCCGTGCCCGCCGCTGCTGCCCGCATCCCCGAGCCGGCCGGGCTCCCCGAGGACCGCAACCCGATCACCGGCATCAGGCGGCTCGGCCAGTTCTCCGCGGTGAGCCACAAGGCCTCGCTGGTGCGCTGGGGCTCCTACTTCAGCCAGGCCGAGAAGCTGGCGCTCTACACCGAGCGCTGGCGCGACGAGCTGGCCGGCGTGGATAGCGCCGACTGGATATCTGCCGCCTACGACGGCGCGCGGGCCAGGGGGCTGCTCGACCGCACCCTGGCCGCCGACCACGTCACCTACCTGGCCGGCGACCTGCTGCCCAAGACCGACCGCATGACTATGGCCCACTCGCTGGAGGCGCGCGCGCCCTTCCTCGACGCCGCGTGGGTGGAGTGGACGGCGCGGCTGCCGGCGCGCTTCAAGGTGCGCGGGCGGCGCACCAAGTGGCTGCTCAATGCGGCCTTCGGCGAGAAGCTGCCGCCCGAGGTGGCAGCGCGCGGCAAGCAGGGCTTCAGCGTCCCGGTGGGCGACTGGCTGCGCAACGAGCTGCGCCCCTGGGCCGAGGAGCGCCTGCTGGGCAGCCCCGCCCTCGGCGAGTGGCTGCGCCCGGCCGCCGTGAGCGCGCTGGTGGGCGAGCATATGGCGGGCCAGGCCAACCACGGCAAGAAGCTCTGGGCGCTGCTGATGCTCGTGGTGTGGATGGAGCAGCGGGTGCGGGCTACTGACTAGATGCGCCGTCAGCTAGCCACGCTAACGAGGGACAGACACGGAGTATGAGGGATAAGGTCGGTGGAATGGGTGCCTACTTCCAGAAACTCATATAATATGCGACTGCATCGAATATCCGGGCTTCCCTGGCTGCGCCTCATCCAGATACTCTGTACACTGGGGCTTGCCCTTGTCTTGTGGCATTCGATCAACTGGGGGCTTTTCGCTGCCTCGCTCGCTGGCCTGCACTGGGGCTGGCTCTGTCTGGCGGCATTGCTCTTGCTGATAGCTCACGGGTTTAATGTCGTCCGTTGGCAGTTGCTGATCCTGCCCGATAGAGTGAATTTCGCGTCGATTCTGAGCTACTATGGCGCTGGCATCTTTAGCAATAACTTCCTGCCCACCGGCATCGGCGGCGACGGAGTCCGCGCCGCGCTGATCAGTCGGCACACGCCGATGTGGCGGGCCATCTGGTCTGTGGCCGCCGACCGGGTGATTGGGCTCGTTGGGCTGGTTAGCATTGGCGTGCTGGGGCTGTGGTTCGGCCTGCCGCCTTTCGTTGCCGATCTGGCCCGTAGCCTTAGCACTGGGTGGCTCGTAGGAATAACCATCCTTGGGCTTGTCGCTGTGGCGAGCCTAGCCGTTCTGTGGCGTCTCGTGCCAGCGGTGCGGGCGCACACCATCACCGCAGCGCAGCGATTGCTTCCGGCATCAGAGATCTGGCTGCGTATAATGCCGATCTGCTACCTGCTTTCGATCGCCTCGGTGCTCTGCCTCGTGCTGGCGCACAGCTGCGTGCTGCTCGCCCTCGACCTACACATCTCGACCGGAGCGGCGATCTGGGTAGTAGTGATCGGGTCGCTCTCGTTGCTTGTCCCGATCTCAGTCAACGGCCTTGGGGTGATGGAGAGCGTCTATGTCCTTGTCCTCAGCTACTATCGGGTTTCAGCCCCGGACGCGCTCATCGTCGCCCTCAGCATCCGCGTGCTGATGATCCTCTTTAGCCTGCTCGGTGGTCTGATCTCGTTAGGACAGAGCTGGTTCGTCGGCATGGCAGCTGGCCGCTGATCCGCCCTATTTTAGGAGATGTCTTATGAGCCCCCTACTCAGCGACTACCCCCGCTACGCGTGGCAACTGCTCGCGGGGGTGCGGGCGAAGCTGGAGTCCGACATCGCGGCGCAGCGCGCGCGCGACCTGGCCCCGTGGCTTGATCTGTCGCAGCCGCACGATATTCTCGATGTTGGGAACGGCAGCCTGCGCCCGCAGTACGCCCTGCTCCACAGCGCCGGCCACCGAGTTGTGGGCATCGACCTTGTCAACCGGCCGGGCACGGGCACGGGCTGGAGGCGCAGCGCCTATCGCCTGATGCGGCGCCTCTACGCCCGACAGCTAGGGCTCCCGCCTGCGGCTATGAGTCAGCGCGGGCTGATCGGTGGCAGTGTCGGGGTCATGCCCCTCGCCGCCGCGAGCTTCGACCTGGCGATCTCCAACGCGGCCTTCGAGCACTTCCTCGATGTGCCGGCGGTGCTGGCCGATCTGCAGCGGGTGCTCAGGCCGGGCGGGCTGGTCTGGGCCGGGATACACCTCTTCACCAGCCCCTCGGGCGGGCATAATGTGAGCTTCACCCAGTACCCGCTGCGCAGCCTGCCCCCCGGTGCCGAGC
>JBAXES010000099.1:0-10181 GCA_037140315.1 Chloroflexales bacterium | reverse complement strand
GGTGCCGCTGCTGCGGCGTTTCGTCGGTTCCTGGCCCAGACCCGCCACCGCCCGAGCGCCGGGCCGCAGGGCGCGGAGCGTTCATCTCGACCCGTGTCGGCCCGGCGCGGCGGTGGCAGGCTGATCAGGGCAGGACCACGGGACGCCTGCGCGGGCAGCCGGAGGGAGCCCCACGACAGCGCGTGACGCCGCAGCACGCTGACCTGGCAGCCCGGAGCGCTCGGGGTGCTGGGCGCACGCCGCGCAGCCGACGCTGACCGGGCGCCGATCCACCGCTTGCGCGGGCGCAGCCGAGCGACGCGCAGACCACCCGGCTCTAGGCTCTTTGTGCCAAGCGAGGTAGGGGAAGGAGCGACTGGGGTAGATCTTGGCCAGGTAGGCCACCGACTACATCGTCACGCTCAGCTCGCCCTTGGGGATGCCATTGAGAACCGTAATCTTCAAGAGGGTTCCTGCTGTTCATCCGTTCGTTCGCGCTGCCGCTCGATGCTGATGATGATCAGCCCGAGGTCGCGGATCTTGCGCAGCACGCCGTGCAGGGCGGCCTGGTCGGCCAGCGGGCCGGCGAGGGTGGTCGTGCCGTCGGCCGCAACGGTCATGGTCAGCCCGGCGAACCAGGCCGCCCAGTGCGCGTCCAGGGCGCCCTGCACCCGCAGCACATAGGTTGCCGATGTATCCTCCATCTACTTGCCAGGATGTGCGCCACCTGCCGGCCGAAACAGCGCCAGGCCCACGAGGGCCGCAAACCCCGCAATGCTGAGCCAGGCGAAGAGATCGCCGATCACCGTGTAGATGGTCTTGACCCCGTGGGTTGGCACGTACGAAATCAGCGCCTGCTTCGTCGTGGAATAATCAGACGCCGCCAAGGTGCGCCCCTGATAATCGAAGGCGGCGGAGAGGCCATTACTCGCGGCCCGAACGATCGAGAATCCGTTCTCAATGCCGCGGAACGAGGCCATATAGGTATGGAAAGGAACAATGTAACGCCAATCGTTGGAAGGAACCAGCATCACATCCGTGCCGGAGCGCCCAGCCTGGCGGATGTAGGCCGGGTGATCCATATCGAAACAGATCACCGAAGCCATAGCGCCAGACCCGGTCTGGTCAACTGGGATGACGCCATCTCCAGCGACGATTTGTTCCATCCCCGGCACCGGCCGCGCTTTGAGATAGCGCCACTTCACGTCGCCGTCCGGCGTAATCCAGACCGCCTTATTTTCTGCCTTGACTTCAGGGAATCCTTCAGGCATTGTGTACAACCCCAGCAAGATATACACCTTTTCCTCCTGAGCCAGTGCGCGCACTTGTTCGATGAAGCGAGCTTCATTTTCCTGTGGCGTGATCATGGCCCCTTCCTGCCAGATGATCACATCGGCCCCGGCTTGCGCTTGCTGGCGGCTCTGTTGGAGCAGGAGCGCGCCTAATTCTAGCGATTTTTCCCGCGAGGCACGCACATTTGGCACGTTGAAGTGATCGGCATCTACGGTGATTGATGCCACTTGTAGGGTCGCTGACTGGGGCGGAAAGAACGCCATCCGTACGCTACCATACACCAACACCAAGGCGAAGATACCGCCGTAGGTCAACACGCCGATTCGCACCCGCTGCAACGCAAAGTCCTGCTCCCAGGCCCAGTTGACCACTGGCGCCAGCCAGGCGATCAGGAAGCTGAGGCCCCACATCCCGGTGATCGAGAGCAGCTGGAGCAAGGGGAGAAAGCTGTGCTGGGTATACGCCAGCGAGCCCCAGCTTCCGAGGGGATCGGCGATGGCGTTGATGTATTCCAGGCTGACCTGGAGCAGCGGGAACACCAGCGTGGCGGCAAAGCTCCGCAGGCGGCCGACTAGCAAGCGATCGGCCAGATAGGGCAGCCAGAAAACCACCCCGATACCACTGGCTACAGGCAGATGCAAAACTTCGGGGATGATCCCCTGCCAAAAGAAGATGTTCGCCAGCACATTGGCGACCAGCAGCAGCCCCAATCCTTTGAGGGCCGGCTGGGTGCGGGCAAAGCGGATGAGGAAGACCGGGGCTAGCCAGGTGGCCAGGGGGATAAACCAGCGGCCGTTGGAAAAGAGCAGCAGCCCGGTGCCAACGAGCAGCCAGAGGTACGACCAGCGGACGTGTGCGGATGTGGTATCGCGTGATAGTGCGATCATTGGGGGTGCTCCTTCTGAAACCTTGTCTTACTGTCGCATCATACATCGCACCTGCATCACTTCTCGCGCTCAAGCTGTCGCTGGATCTCGCGCTCCTCCCAGCCGGCACCGAGCAGGCTGCCGCCCACAAAGACGGTGGCGGCGTGGGCGCCGAGGCCGATGCCCCAGCCGAGCAGCGGCCAGATCGACCAGCCGCCGCCGTTGGCCAAGCTGAGGATGATCAGGAGGGCGTTGACCAGGACGTAGACCACCAGGTGGATGTAGAATGCGCGAAGCTGGCGGACCTGCTTGCGGGCTCGCTCGTAGCGCTGCTGCTCGTCCATTGGGGGTACTCCTTATTTCGTGCGACCGTTACGTACCCTGAGCATAGCAGCGCGCGGCGCGCCTGACAGCTCACCAAAGTGAGGTCATAAGTTAGGTCTTTCGTGGGTGGAGGTTAGGGGAGCAGGCCCAGGGTGCGGGCGCGGGCCAGGGCCTCGGTGCGCCCGCGCACGTCGAGCTTGCCGTAGAGGTGGCTGAGGTAGAACTTGACCGTGCCGACGGTGAGCACCAGCCGCTCGGCGATGGCCTGATTGGAGAGTCCGGCGTCGAGCAGGCGCAGCAGCTCCAGCTCGCGGGGGGTGAGGGGCTCGGGCAACGAAGGATGAGGGATGAAGGATGAGGGATGAAGATCCGAACCGACCGCCACTGTCGCAGTGCCCGGGAATGCGCTCAGTAGCCGCGCGATGTACGGCTTCATCCTTCCGCCTTCATCCTTCATCCTTCGGATGTACGGCTTCATCCCTCCGCCTTCATCCTTCATCCTTTCCAGGAGCGCAGCGACGCCCGGCCCCTCGTCGAGAAAGCTGCGCACGTATCCGCGGGCGGCGCCTTGCTCCAGGGCATGGGCGAAGGCTGCGTTGGCATGATCCTGGTCGCCGGCGGACTGGAGCGCCAGGGCGCATACGATTTGGATCGAGATCTGGTGGCCTACGCGCCCGGCCGCCTCGGCCTCCGCCAGCAGCGGCTCCAGCAGGGCCACGGCCTCGGCGCTGCGCCCGAGGGCGATCAGGGCGCGGGCGCGGGTCAGCGCGATCGGAAGCTGCGCGGGCCGGTATGGATCGCCCGGGCGCGCCTCCTCCTGCTCCAGCCAGGCCTGGACGGCGACGTGATCGCCCTCGGCGAGCCGGAGGCGCGCCCGCAGCGCGTGGATCTGGCCGGGGTCCACGATGCGCTCCATCCGTGGGGCCAGTACCTCCAGGGCGTCGAGCAGCGTATGGGCGCCCGTGGGGTCGCCATCGACCTGGCGGAGCCATGCCAGCGACAGATAGGCTGGCTCCAGCAGCCACCCGTTGGACATCAGCTCGCCGCAGCGTCGCCCCTGCTCCAGCAGCATGGCGGCGCCCGCCCGGTCGTCGCGCTCATACTGCACCAGCCCCAGGCGGACACAGAGGTCACCGGCGATGGGGAAGGGTGCGCCGCCAGGGTCGCGCTGCGCCTCCAGGGCTGGAGCGAGCAGCTGCTCTGCGGCAGCGAGTCGCCCCTGGCGCCGTAACAGCTCGCCCAGCCACCCCTGGGCGACCAGGGCGGCATATGGATTGTCGCCCGTGGACCCGCAGGTCGTCGCCTGGCGGAGCTGCTGCTCGGCCAGCGCGAGCTGGTCGCGCTCAAGCGCGCCCCACCCAATCACCAGATGGGACGCGGCACGCACGGCCGTGTCCCCCGCCGGGATCTGGCGGAGGGCTGCCTGCCCATGGGCGATGGTGGCATCCAGGTCGCCGCGCATGAAGCTCAGGTAGGCCCTGATGCTGGCCACGCTCCCGCCAATCAGGGCGGCGTACTCGGGCTGGGCCAGGACCTCCGCCGACAGCCCGGCGAAGGCCTGCTCGGCATCGTGCAGGCGGGCCTCGGCGGCGCGGTGCTGCCCGGTGAGGGTGAGCAGCCAGGCATGCATGATCCCGAGCACCGGCCGATGCGCGAAGAGCTCCGGCGGCAGCCGCCCCAGCCAGCGCGCCGTGAGCGCGAGATCACCCCGGCCGATCAGGTGCGGATTGGAGTGCTCGATCAGATCGGCGGCCAGCGCATGGTTCCCGTCCGCCGCTGGCCTGGCGGTAGGTGTGCGCATCCCGTGCTCGATCAGATCGGCGGCCAGCGCGTGGTCCCCACCCTCCAGGGCGTGGTGGATGGCCGGGTCCAGCAGCGCCGTGCCGTGGGTGGGGATCTCCGCAGTGTACCAGCGCGCCGCCCGCCGATGCAGCGCGGCGACCGTGGCGCCCGCCGTGGCGACGAGCCGGGCGCGCAGCAGGTCGGTAAACAGCGCGTGGTAGCGATACCAGCGCCGCTCCTGGTCGAGCGGGACGAGGAAGAGGTTGGCGCGCTCAAGCTGCGCAAGGATGAAGGATGAAGGATGAAGGATGAATGGTTCAGCGTGATCACTGCTCGCTGTCTGGACTTCATCCTTCATCCTTCTCCCTTCATCCTTTACCACCGCGTCGCACAGCTCGCCGCAGAGCCGATCGAGGATGGAGGTCTGGAGCAGGAACTGCTGGATTTCGAGGGGCTGGGCGAGCAGCACCTCGTCGGTGAGGTAGTCGAACAGCAGCCGATGGGTGCCGCGCAGCGAGGCGATCAGTCCGTCGATGTCGGCCGACTCGCGCAGGGCCAGGCTGGCCAGATGGATCCCCGCCGCCCAGCCCTCGGTGCGGCTCACGAGCGCGTCGACCTGGTGGTCGCTGAGCGCCAGCCCGGTCAGGTGCGTGATCAGCGTCACCGCCTCGTTAGATGAGAAGCGCAGGTCGGCGCCGCGCAGCTCGGCCAGCTGGCCGCGGGCGCGCAGGCGGGCCAGCGGCAGCGGCGGGTCCTCGCGGCTAGTGATCAGCAGGCGCAGCGCCGGGGGCGGATGGGCCAGCAGCCAGCCCAGCGCCCCGTCGACCGCCGGGGCGTCCATGGTGTGGTAGTCCTCCAGCACCAGGACGAGGGGGGTGTCGCGCGCGCTGAGCAGATTGACCAGCGTCGCCATGGTGGCGAGCAGATCCAGCGGGCTGCTGCGCTGCATTGGATCGAGGGCCGGTGCAAGATCCGGTGTCGCCCGCGCGATGGCCGCCAGCAGGTAGTGGGCGAAGCGCGTCGGCTCGCCGTCGTCGGGTTCCAGGCTCAGCCAGGCCGTCGCCGCCGCGTAGCCGTCGAGGGCTTGCAGCACCAGGGAGCTCTTGCCGAAGCCGGCGGGGGCGCAGAGCAGCGTGAGCGGCCCTTCCAGCCCGGCGCGCAGCCGGGCGACCAGCTGCGGGCGCGCGGCGACCGGGCGGTGGGCCCACGGCGGCAGTAGCTTGGTCGCAACCAGGGAGTCAGCCATGGACGCACCACCTCCCAGCGCGGAGGAATCGTGCCAGGTTTGTGCTGGACCTGATAACAGCCGTGCCAAAGGGTTCGCTTCACATCGTCCAATGGATCAACTTGATTGTAAAAAAGAGGGGCGTTTGCGTAAGTTAATTATGCGCAACTGCGTGATAAGAGTCGTTCACGAACGGCGGTCGCGCGCGGGCGTTCCCTAGCAGCCTGTCGGAGAGACTATGCTAGCCTCCGGTGAAGATAGTTCTCGGACACCGCATGGCCTCACGATAGATCGGCTCTTCCGCATCTCCGTGCTCACGTCATGCCGTCACAGCTGTGCCGAGACTCGCTGACGGAGTAACCCGAAACTGGCGCGTCCATACGCCGCCCGCTTGAGGAGGATATCAACCCCCTAATCCTTATATGTTTCAATATGCCAATAGGCATATTGAAACATATGCACCGCGTTGTTAACCTAATAAGACAAGCAGTCCTATCGAAATCTAATGCCCCATTCCGTTGAGGAAAATCTTCAGGGAAATCAGATTGAATTCTTCATTCCACTGAGGGAGATCTTTAAAGGAATCAGAAATACTTAGTCATCGGGATGCGTGGTGCCGTGGCGAGATGGAGGAGCGAGGGGACGCATCATGATACTGACCGACACTCTGAAACCCATCCTGATCGAGACAGCGATCACGCTCAGAGGGGCAGCCCGCCGCCGCTTTATGGCCCAGGCCGTCAAGGCATTGGGGCGCGGGGGCTACGCACGGGCCGAGCGAGAACTGGGCTGGAACGCCGGAACCGTGCGCAAAGGGATGCGCGAGCTGACGCATGGGATCACCTGTCTTGATGCCTTCCAGCTACGTGGGCGGAAGACGACGGAAGATCACCTGCCCAACCTGCTGAGGGATATTCGCGCCATTGTGGATGGACAAAGCCAGGCCGACCCCCAGTCCCGCTCCAATCGCGCGCATACCCGGCTCACCGCCGCCGAAGTCCGACGCCAACTGATCGCACAGAAGGGCTACACCGACGCGGAGTTGCCCACCGGGCGGACTATCCTGACCAAACTGAACGCGCTCGGCTACAATCCGGCCAGGGCGGCGAAAGCTAAACCCAAAAAAAGATCCCCAAAACCGACGCCATCTTCGACTATATTGCCACCGTGAATCACGAGATGGATGCGAAAGTGGCCGCTGAGCGCTGTGGACGCCGCCGACGGCGATCTCAAAGTGGGGTTCGGCGATGACAAAACCATATCGCTGGCAAGGGGCCGCGCGGCGCGCTGTCGGACGAGCAGGATCAGGCGCCCCGTCAGGTCGATCTGGTCGGCCAGCGAGAGTAGCTCAATGTCGGCCTCAATCTGGGCGAGGGCCTGCGTCGTACGTGCTCCTCGGAGGAAGTAGGCCAGCCGTGCGCCTGTCTGGCGAAGCCCGCGCCCGTGCTCTCCTGCGGAGAGCACGGGCGCGGGCTTTTCGTATGCGCCAGCACCTCTTCGTCGGCCCGCAGCAGCTCCGCCAGATCGCCGAGGCGCAATGGGCCGCCCTGGGCCGCGCCGGGTCGCGCGGGGCCGACGGCGGGCGTGTGTGTAGTGATGCCCGACCATATGCACGGGCTGATCACCATCCACGACCCTGATGCGGGGGCCCGGTGTCCACGCCCCGAGCCTGCGCCATGATATAATCCGCGTGGCGACCACGCACCTACCACACCACTACCGAGGGCCACATAATGGATCTTGTGAAGGGCATCATCGACTTCATCCTGCACATCGACAGGTATCTCGGCGACTTCGTCACCGCGTACGGCGGCTGGACGATCGGCATCCTCTTTGTGGTCATCTTCTGCGAGACGGGGCTAGTCTTCACGCCCTTCCTCCCCGGCGACTCGCTGCTCTTTGCGGCCGGGGCCATCGCGGCGCTGCACCCCGCCGCGCTGCCGCTCCCGCTGCTGATCATCCTGATGATCATCGCCGCCATCCTGGGCGACACGGCGAACTACTGGATCGGCGCGTCGCTTGGCCGCTGGCTGCTCGACCGCCCCAGGCCGCTGATCAAGCCCGAGTATATCGACCGCACCCACAGGTTCTTCGAGAAGTACGGCGGCAAGACGATCATCCTGGCCCGCTTTGTGCCGATCGTCCGCACCTTCGCCCCCTTCGTCGCCGGTGTGGGCAAGATGTCGTACCGCCATTTCCTCACCTTCAATGTGGTCGGCGGCGTGATCTGGGCCCCGCTCTTCCTCTGCGCCGGCTACTTCTTCGGCCAGTTCGAGTTTGTGCAGAAGAACTTCGAGCTGGTCGCCCTGGCGATCGTGCTGGTCTCGGTGCTGCCGATCGTGGTCGAGTTCGCCCTCGCGCGCATGCGCCGCCCCGAGAAGGCCGCGTGATCTTTTGCCCGGGGGCTCAATCCCCCGGCCACGTTCAGCGAAGGCCGCGCAGGCGGCCCTTCGCTGAACGCCAGCCCGCCCGTTCACGGGCCGGGCGCTCGGGCCACAGCCCTCGCCGACAGCTACCCCGCCAGCGCCTCGCGCAGCGCCCGCACGGCCCGGTCGATGTCGGCGGCCCCGACGCCGTAGTGGGTCACGGCACGCAGCGTGCTGCCGCCCATGCCCCCGACCAGCACGCCGCGCTCGCGCAGCCGCGCGAGCAGATCGGCCACGCCCAGCGGGCCGGCGTCCAGCTCGAAGCGGACGATATTGCTCTGCACGCGGCCCATATCGACGCTGAGCCCGGGCAGCGCGGCCAGGCCGGCGGCCAGGGCGCGCGCGTTCGCGTGGTCCTCGGCGAGGCGCCCGACCATCTCGCGCAGGGCGACGACCCCGGCGGCGGCGATCACCCCGGCCTGGCGCATGCCGCCGCCGAGCAGCTTGCGCATGCGGCGCACCCGCGCGACGAAGGCGTGCTCGCCGGCCACCAGCGAGCCGACCGGGGCGGACAGCCCTTTGGAGAGGCAGAACTGCACGCTGTCGACGTGGCGGGTGATCGCGCGCACATCGACGCCAAGGGCCACGGCGGCGTTGAAGACGCGGGCCCCGTCCAGGTGCAGCGGCAGCCCGTGCTCCTGGGCGATGGCGTGGGCGGCGGCCATGTAGCTGGCGGGCAGGACCACGCCGCCGCAGCGGTTGTGGGTGTTCTCCAGGCAGATCAGGCCGGGCGGCGACTGGTGCGGGTCGTCGCTGGCCGCGGCGGCCGCGCGCAGGGCGTCGAGGTCGATCGTGCCGTCGGCGCGGTTGGGCAGGGCGTGGTAGACCAGCCCGCCGAGCGCCGAGGCCCCGCCGGCCTCGTAGCGGTAGATGTGGCATTCGTCGCCCAGGATCACCCGCTCGCCGCGCCCGGCGTGGGCCAGCAGCGCGCTCAGGTTGCCCATCGTGCCGGTGGGCACCAGCACGGACGCCTCTTTGCCCACCATCGCGGCGGCCAGCTCCTCCAGCTGGTTCACCGTCGGGTCCTCGCCGTAGACGTCGTCGCCCAGGTCGGCCCGCGCGATGGCCTCGCGCATGGCCGGGCTCGGCAGAGTCACCGTGTCGCTGCGCAGATCGATCGTGT
Source organism: Chloroflexales bacterium (assembly GCA_037140315.1). Classification (GTDB taxonomy): domain Bacteria; phylum Chloroflexota; class Chloroflexia; order Chloroflexales; family Chloroflexaceae; genus Oscillochloris. The sequence goes on along the minus strand of JBAXES010000099.1, from coordinate 1,163 downwards.
CTCGGCGCGTCAGAGCGCCGCTCATGCTCTCGTCCATACTGCCCCTGTGAGGTTATGCGGCTGTGTCGTCGGCGCGCAGTATACCATCGGCGCCCGCCCGGCATATGGCGAACTGACGTTGCACCCGATTCTGCGCGATGTTATACTTGAGGATACCATGTCTTCCCCTACCCACGAGGAGATCCCGATGGTCGAGCGCATCTGTCCGGCTTGCCAGCATGGCAACCCCCTCGATAACCGCTACTGCGGCGCGTGCGGCGGCCCGCTCCAGCACGACGCCCTCGCGCGCGCTGGCGTGACCGCGATCACCATCGCCGGCCAGCAGATCCCCGTCGCCCAGATCAAGCAGGCGGGCAGGGTGCTGGCCGTGGGCCTGGCCACCGTGGCCGCCGAGGCCGGCATGGCCTGGCTGCGCCGGCGGGCCGACGTCGCTCGGCTGCCCGCCGTGGCCGCCAGCGCGCACCCGGCGGCGACGATCGCCAAGGCCGACGCGGAGCTGGTGCGCAACACGGTGACGATCGTCAGCCAGCGCGTGGTCGAGGTCTGGGAGCAGGGCGCCCTGGCCCGCCAGGTGATCGAGAAGCACGTGTGGCGCAAGGAAGAGTGACAAGGCGGGAGCGTCTCAGGGAGGGCGAAGCCCTCCCTGGCCCCTCCCCTACCAAGGTAAGCCATGGCCCTCAGCGCCTACGATAGCGTGCGCCGCCAGCTCGGCACCATGGGCCTGCGCCTGCGGCTGGGCGATGCGCTGCTCTTCGCTAGCCGGACGCTCTGGGCGGGCGCGCTCGGCCTCGCGCTGATCGCCCTGGCCGGGCGGTTCGTGCCGATCGTCAGCCTGCGGCTGTGGGCCTGCGCGCCGCTGCTGGTCTGGCTGGCGGTCGCCCTCGGCTACGCCCTGCTGCGACCGCTGCCGCTGCGGCGGGTCGCCCAGCGCGTCGATATCCTGCTCGACCTGCGCGAGCGCCTGTCTACGGCGGTCGAGCTGCACCAGCAGCAGGCCCACGACCCGCTCAGCGAGCGGCAGCAGGAGGACGCCGGGCTGATCGCGTCCGCCCTGCGGGCTGGACAGCTTCCGCTGCGCTTTGACCGCACCTGGCTGCTCTGGAGCCTCGTGCCCCTGGCGGTTGGGATCGCTCTGCTGGTGCTGCCGAACCCGCAGGATGCGC
>JBAXES010000098.1:0-10220 GCA_037140315.1 Chloroflexales bacterium | reverse complement strand
GCCGGGTCGATGGCCACGCCGTAGCCGATGCGGTAGGCCTGCGCGGCGGTATCGATGGGGAAGACGCCCCCGTGATTGATCAGCTTGTGCGGCCCGCCAAACATTGTGGCCGTGAGGTGGCTGGCGATGAACTGGCCCGCCGCCCCCTGGATGAGCCGGTAGAGCTGGACGATGACGCCGGCGTTCGCCAGGTAGGTCAGCTGGCCATAGAGCCCGTCGCGTACCAGGTCGCAGACATCGCCCGACGCCACGATGTAGCCCGCCTCGTACTGCATCGCGGTCACGCTGGTCAGGTCCACCGGCAGCTTGTCCACGGGCACGCCGCTCCAGTCGATGGTGTGGCCCTCCTCGAACATCCATGCGGCGTCGAGGGTCTCTGTGCCGGCGAACACCGCGAGGTGGCCCCAGGGCGCGCTGGCGACCTTGCGGCAGACCGTGCCGACCGGGCCGGTGAGCAGCGGCGTGAAGCTCGTCCCGTCGTAGCTGATGAACAGCCGGCTCCCGGCACAGACGCGGATCTCGCTGGGGTTCGCCACCGAGGACTCGCAGTACTGGATGACATCCTCGAAGGCGTGCACCGGCGTCCAGGAGGCCCCGCCGTCGGCGGAGCGCGCGAGGGCGGTGTCCGCTCCCACCAGCACCTCCGAGGGGTTGCCCTCGTTCACGAAGATGCAGCCCACCGCGCCGGCAAACGTGAACAGCAGATCTGGCGCGGTCAATAGCCGGTCGTTGCTGCGACACAGCTTCCCGTCCGCGAAGCCGCCCAGGAGCGGGCCCTGGTCGTTGATATTCGGCACGGCGGTGCAGTCCGACTCGCCGGTGTAGGTGCGCCACCCCGTCGCGCCCGTCAGGATGCGCCAGCCCTCGGCCCCGGCGGCGACGCTCAGGGAGCGGGTGAACCGCTCGGCCTCGGCCGGCGCGATGGCCTGCACCTTCACTGCGCCCTCGCCGCTGGAGCTCTCCACCGTTAGCGAGATCTGCGCGCCGTCCAGGGTCGGGAAGATGAAGACCGGGTTCGGGACCGGGTTCTGTGTCGGTGACTTCTTCTCGTCGTAGGTCCACCCCACGGTCTCGGGGGTCGGCTTCACGCTGCCGGCGCAGGTGGCCGCCCAGGCGTGCCCCGTGATGCCGAAGCCGCTCGGGTCGCTGCTGGTGTCGGTGCACTGCACCACGGTCGAGACGGCCATGATGCCCTGGAGCGACACCGGCTGCGTCTCGTACATCAGCGTGAAGTTCGCGCGGGGCGCCGGGATGACCGTGATCTCGCCGTCGGCGGGCCGCGCCCCCACGCTGATGGCCATCGTCATGGTGTCGTCGCTGGTGGTGAGGCCGATCACCACGGCGCGGGTGTTCGTGGGGAAGCCCAGGTCGGCGTCGCGGAACCAGATGACATCGGCCGGGCGCAGGTTCGGGTTGAGCGGGGCGGAGACATCCACCTCGGTCGCCGCGCGGTTGCGCCGCACGATCTCCCTGCCCGCGATCTCCTTGGCGCAGGCCTCGCTCTGGCAGTAGGGGAAGCTCTCCACCACGGTGGAGCCCACCGCGCCGGCCAGGGTGAAGGTGGCGTCGGGGATGGTCTTGTTCGGCAGGCGCGGGCCGCTGGCGGTGAACACCGCGACGGTGCCTTCCTGCCCGGTCATGGTGCGGCGGGCGCTGATGAAGCCGAACTCGGTGGTGGTCGCCCCGAAGGCGTAGACCGGGAGGTCGCCGGTCGTGTCCTTGGGCCAGCCGGGGGCGTCAGCCACGTCGATCTGCCCGTTGGGCAGCACGAACAGGCCGCAGCCGCCGAAGGCGAGCAGGGTGTCCAGGGTGCCGCCGATGTCCGCGCCCTTGGCGATGGTGAGCTTCGCCGCCGTGCCCAGCCGGAAGTGGCTGCCGGGGTCGAAGATGCCCGCGATCTCTGAGTCGCCGATGCCGGCGGCGTGGAGCAGGTCGCGCACCGCGTCGGGGTAGCTGCGCCCGTTCCAGACGATGTCTTTCTTCAGCTTCGCGGTCAGGCGGGCCAGGCTATCGACCAGGCCGAGCTCGTAGCTCAGGGGCAGGTCGCTGATGGGCCGGGCGTCGAGCCGCCCCGTGAAGAACACGGTCGATTCGCCATTGAGGGTGATCGTCACCACGGCCTCAGCGCCCGCTGGCGCGCCGGGGAAGGTGACGGTCTGCACAGTGCAGATGCCGCGCTTCTGGGTGAAGCCCAGCGAGCGCTTGGGCAGGCTCTCGGTCATGTCCACGGCCACGCCGTTGAGTGTTAGGGTCGCCCGCCAGTCCTTGGACGGTGCGAGCAGCTGGGCGGTGCTGATAGCCATCGGGGTTAGCCCTTCCCACCGGGCAGGCCGAAGGCGACCTTCCCGCGATAGCCGTCCACCCCGCCGCGCATTGGGGCAACATCGAAGGCCCCAATGACGGCCTGAGCGGTGGTGCCGGCGGGGGTGACGAGGGTGGCCACCGTTCCCGCCGCGTAGGCGGTCTGGAGGGCCTGCCAGTAGCCCAGGGAGGTGCTGGCGCTGTCGGTGGGCTCGACCCACAGGTCGCCCTCCAGGGCGTACTGGCGCGAGCGGACGTTGTGCTCGAAGCGGTCGGTGCCGATGAGCTTGCGGTCGGTGGCCTCCACCTGGACCTTCCAGTGTGGGGTCTCCCCGCTCGACGGCATGACCATCACGAACGGCGTCCCGTTAAAGGTGTAGAAGTCGGCCATCGTTTAGACTCCCGCCAGCAGGTGCCGGTTAATGGTGGCCGTGAACATATTCATCACCTCGGAGATGATCGCGGCCTTCAGCTCTCTCGCGCGGTCGGCAGTGTCCATCACTGGGTTATTCAGCGTGAGCTCGAAGTGGAAGGTGTGGCCGCCGGCCACCGCGCCGGAGGCGCCGGCGGGCGCGCCGGAGGCGCTGGCCTGACGCGCTGGGCGGCGGACGCCGCTGGTGAGTGCGCTGCCCAGGCTGGCGATCGGGTTGGTCACCGCCTCGTAGACCGAGTTCGGCTCGATGATGCCGTTGCTGGGGGCGACGAAGAACTCCGGCCCCTCCTCGCCGACGAGGTAGCGGGTGCCCTTGGTCACATCGCCGCCGCCCGCCTTGTGCGGCGGCTCTGGTGGAGGTGCGGGCGTGGCCGGGATGCCGAGCGGCCCCTTGAGGAAGTCGGGGACGGTGGACGTGAGCTTGGCCACGAACCACGAGGAGAAGGCGTCCCATCCGTCGATGATGCCCTGGCGCAGGCCGTCAATCAGCGACTTGCCGAGCGAGCCGTCTGAGAAGGCCAGTCCCCAGAGGCGCTGCAGCTCCGTCCACAGGCCGGTGAACATCGTGCCGAGGGCGGCGAGCAGCGCCGGGCCGGCCACCGTGCTGGCCCAGGTGGAGAACTGGGTCGCCCACTCGCCCAGCTTGGCGAGGATGCCCGGTGCCGAGGCGACGATCCAGCCGATGAGGGCCGCGAGCATGCCGCCTAACGCGACCAGCAGCGGCGGGATCTGCGGCGCGATCCACCCGATGAGCTGGAGCCCCCACTGGCCGAGCTGGGCCAGCACGCCCGGCGCGCGCTCCGCGATCCAGCCGAGCAGGCTGGCCATCAGCCCCGCCAGCAGCAGGAGCATGGGCGGGATCATCGGCGCGATCCAGGCGATGAACTGTGCCGCAAGGGTGGCCAGGGTCGCCACGATGCCGGGCAGGGCGGCTCCTACCGCGTCGAGCAGATTGCCGAGCATGCCGCCGATGGCGACGAGCATGGGCGGGATCATCGGCGCGATCCAGCCGAGGAACGCTGCCGCCATCCCTGCCAGCGCCGTGAGGATGCCGGGGAGGTACGTCCCGATCGCCCCGATCACGGTCGTGCCGATCTGGCCCAGGAAGCTCATCAGCACCCCGAAGATAGCGGGGATGCCGGCCTGGAACGAGGTGGCCACTCCGCCCAGCAGCGGCCCGAGCTGGTCCAGCCCGTGCTGAAGCACCGCGAACGCGCCTGACCAGTTGCCCGACATGAGCTGCTCTAGCACCTGGCCGAACACCATCGCGAGCCCCGACAGGAGCGGCATGATCGGGCCGAGGGTCTGCTGGACGATGCCCTGGATGCCGCCGAAGTTCGTGGCGAAGGCCCCCGCGAACAGGGCCACCAGGCCGATCACGATGCCGAGCGGCGAGAAGAAGCCCAGGATGACCTTCCCGACGTTCAGCAGCAGCATGATCGGGTTCTTCAGGTTCAGCAGCATCGGGATGATGCCGCCGAGCAGACTCTTGAACGTCCCGAGCGGGTTGGCGGCGCCCCCTATCAGCGCCAGCGCCATATCAATCAGGCCCATGAACGCCCCGCCGCCGAGGCCCTTGAGCAGCTTCAGCGGGTTGAGCAGGCTCATAAACGCGGGGCCGAGGCCGCCCAGCACCGGCAGGAAGCGGCCGAAGAGCGGGCCGATCTTGCCGAAGAGGCCGAGGATGGGGCCGAGGGCCAGCCCCAGCGGGGCCAGCAGCGCCCCGACCGGGGCGAGGCCGGCGAACATCCCCGCGATGGCTGGCGCGAGGCTGAAGCCCGCGAACAGGGCGGTCACCGCCCCCAGGATGAGCGGCAGCTTCGCGGTCAGCCCGGCGGGGAGGTACTTCGTGATGCCGTCGATGAGCCCGCCCGCCAGCTGCTTGCCTCGTGAGATCAGGTCGGGCAGGCCGGCCGGGAGCGCGTCCACCAGGCTCTTGACCAACATGTGGGCCATGTCGAGCGCGTTCGCCTTCAGGGCGGGCAGGGCCGCGATGATGGATGAGCCCAGCGAGCCAAAGAACGTCTTAATAGCCGCGCCGATGTTGCCGGTCTCGCGGAAGCGCTGGGTCGCCGAGGCCCACGCCTGGCCTATCATGGCCGCCACGGCCTGGAGGCGCGCGATGGCAGTCGTAGCGACCTTCACCCCGTTGTCGATGTTGGGGCCGATCTGCGCCACGAACAGGCCGATCCGGCCCGCCACCCAGTCGACCAGCGGCGCCAGCAGCTTGAGCCCGGCGATGAGGCCGGGGAACACGGTCGTCGTCGCGAAGCCGCCGAGCGTTGCGAGCACCCCGCCGAAGGCCGATGCGATAGCCCGGATATGCCCAGGGAGTGCCGTCGTGAAGGCGAGGATCTGCTGGCCCAACGGCGTGAAGAGCAGCTTCACGTTGCCCGTATCGGTGACGATGCTCGCGATGAACCCGGTCAGCCCGTTCGACTGGAACCCGCTGAACGCCTGGGATATCGCCTTCGGGAGGGCCATCAGGGTGGTGATGAACGGGCTGATCGCGTTCGTGACGCCGATGATCTTCTGCCCCATCGGCGTGAGCAGCAGCTTCACGCCGCCGGCGGCCGACACCAGGCTCACCAGAAAGCCGGTCAGGCCGTTTGACTTGAACCCGCTCACCGCGTTATCCCAGGTCCGGCCGAGGGCCTTGAAGGCGTCCGTGACCGGCTTGATCATGGCGGAGCCCTTGTCCCGGAACTCGCCCATCTTGGCGATCAGCCCGTTCACCCGGTCGCTCATCTTCTTCGCGGCGCTGTTGGCGTCGTCGATGCTTTTCTTGACCTCGGCGCTGGCCGCCGCCTGGCCAGCGGCGCCTTTGGCGAGCTTCTCCAGCAGGGCGACCTGCTGCTTGGCCATTGCCACGCCCTCTTCTTCCACCTTCTGCTTGGCCATCATCACGTTCAGTCTGGTCTTGGCGGTGTCTGCCTCTTTCTTCGCGGCGTCGACCTGGGCCTGGGCCGCCTTCACGGCGGTGTCGCGGGCCTGGGTCTGGGTGGCGATCTGCCGGCGCAGGGCCATCTGCTTGAGGTCGATCAGGATCAGCTCGCGGTCGGTGCCGGTGGCGTTGGCCAGCTTGGCCTGGTCATCCGCCGCCTTCTTGCTGTCGTTGATGGCGCTGGTCTGCCGGTCGAGCTCGGCCATCTGGGCGTTCAGCGGGGCCAGCACGTCGTCGTAGCGCTTGGTGGCCGCGTTCAGGTCGTTCTGCGAGCGCTCCACGGCCCGGTTGGACGCCTCGACCTGGAGGTAGGCGACCGCGATGTCGGCCACCGCCTGCCCGGCCGGCCCGGCGGCCTTCCGCATCTCGTCGAGGGCCTTGCCGCTCAGGGCGCCGGTCTGCTCGAAGCCGGTGATCAGCTCGGCGATCGCGGCCCTGGTCTTGCTCAGCACCGGGACGAGCGACGACTCCGGCATCGCGCCCTTGCCGACGGCGAGCTCCAGGGCCTTCTTGACCGCGCCGCCGATCTGGTCAAAGACGCCGTAGTCGGCCTCGCCCCAGCCGTTCATCCAGACCTGGGCGGTCTGGGTGCCCCATGTGTCGAGGTTCGGCAGGATCTTCGGCGGGGAGTGCGGCTCCAGCAGCCCGGTGATCAGGTCGGCCATGCCGCCGAGGGCGTCGGCGACCAGGCCCTCGGCCATCGAGATGCCGTCCGCGAACGCCTTCACGAAGCCGCCGCCCCACTCCATCGCCAGGGCCAGCAGCGGCTCGATCGTGCCCCAGACGAACGCCACGATGGGCAGCAGCCCCTCCACGGCGGTGCGGATCGAGCCCGCGATGCCCCCCATCGCCTTGGCCGCGCCCTCCACGAAGCCGTTGAAGCGGTCGGTGCCGAGGATGTTGACCAGCATCATCAGCGACTCTTTGGCCAGATCGAAGAAGCCGGCGAAGACCTTGGCCCCGTCGATGTTGACCGTGTCGGCCAGGGTCGACTTCAGCCCTGTCCAGGTGGTGGACATGCGCAGCATCGCGCCGCTGTTCTTGTCCATCTCCGCGCCGAAGACCTTCCAGACCGCCGCGCCGTCCGCGCCCGACTTCTGCATCGCCTCCAGCTTGATGCGGGTCTCGCCCGAGAGCACGCCCATCTCCTGCATGGCCATCGCGGACTCGCCGAAGGGCTGCTTGTTGGCGATGGAGCTGTACATCCGGCCGTACCAGAAGCCGACCCGCTCGATGCCCTGGCCCGCGACCGCCGCCGCGTCGCCGAGGCGCAGCAGCTCCTTCTTGGAGTTCAGCGTGTTGCCGCCGAACGTCTGGAGCAGCCGGCTCGCCTGCAGCACCGGCCCCGTCTCGAACGGCGTGTCCTTGGCGAACGTGAACAGGTCCAGGACGTGCGCCCGCGCCAGATCCGCGCTGCCCATCAGGGTGGTGAACTGGAGTGTCGAGTCCTCCAGGCTGGAGTTCATCCCGATGACCGAGTTTTTGACCGCGCCCACGAGGGAGCCGACCATCCCCGAGACGAAGTTGCCCGTTGGCACCACCATCGCCTGGGTCAGATAGCCCTTGACCCGCTGCGACCAGCCCGCGAGCATGCCCTCGCTGGATGACGCCGCCGCATACAGGCCGGAGGTGTCGCCGGTGAAGCGCGCCATCAGGTTGCCCTGGGCACGGCGGGCGAAGTCGGCGGACTGGCGGTCAACCCGCGCGAACGCCGAGTCCACCTCTGTCGAGTCGGCGCGGAAGTGGAGCAGGATGTCGCCCAGGTTGAGTCCCACAGCGTTGACCTCAGATGGTGATGCCCATCGTCCTGAGCAGGACGCTGGGGGCGACGGTCGCCTCGGCCTGCCGTGGCGTCGTCGGCGCGGGTGATGACGAGTCGGACGTGGTCGGGCTGGACTCGCGGAAGATGGCGGACAGCTCCTCGGCGATCAGGTGGGCCTCAAAGCGCTTCCGCCGCACGTAGGCGCGGGCGAGCATGGAGACCTCCACCTCGTCCAGATCCTCGTCGGCTAGACCCCACTCGGCTCGGGCGAGCTCGTCGAGGTCGGCGGGTTCGCCGGGCCAAGGAGTGAGGTCAAGCGGTCCAAAGGGAAGGCCGCCTTCAGCACGGCGAGGAACGCCGTCACCAGCTCGTCGTCGTAGGCGTTGGCCTCGAAGAACGCCTGCTCCGCCTTCAGCGCCGGCGCGTAGGCCATGAGGAGCTGGAAGATGGTCTCCGGCGCGTCCATCAGCACCGGGATGAGCTTGTCAGCCAGGGCGACGAGGTCTTTCACCGAGTTCAGCTCGGTGTTCAGGTCGGTGGAGATCAGGGTCAGCAGGTCGCCGAGGGGCTTGCGCAGCTGCGTGCGCCAGGCCTTCGCCCGCTGGATGGGGGCCATCGGCACCTCGTAGGTGCGCTCGGCCAGGGTCAGGGTGATCATTCGCGGCATGTGGCCACCTCGTAGGAGAAGAGAGGGAAGAGGCCCAACCGCGCCACGATCTGGCGCGGTTGGCGCTGCGCGGACTACGCGCCGGCGCGGATGACCGCGACGGTGTACTGCAGCACGGTGCTGCCGTTCTGGGCGGTCACCTTGACGTAGAAGGTGGTGGTGGTGCCGGCCGCGCCCAGGGTCTGCGCGCCCGTCACGCCCGCCCCGTTCAGGGTGAGCGAGACCACCGCGGTGGCGGTGTTGACGGTCGGGGTGGCCACGATGGTGGCCGTGGTGGTGCCGGTGAGGACGTTCGCCGTGAAGACGCTCTCCAGCAGCGCTGCGCTAGCGCCGGTCACCGTGACGCCGCTCAGGGTGGCGTCAGACGATGCCGTGGCCGGGGACAGCACGCGCTGGAACTTGAACAGCTGCTGCTTACGGGGCTTGGTGGCGTCGGCCAGGGCGTTGAGCTTGAGCGGGATGCCCGCCGGCTTGTCCTTGGCGTACTCCAGCGTCCCCCCGTCGGCGACGGTGGCGAGCCAGAGGAACAGGCGCACGGGGAAGAAGTTCTCGGCCTCGTCGTTGTAGCTGCCCTCGATGCCGACCAGGTAGAGCGGCAGGTTGGGGTCGCCGCCGACGCTGAACTCCTCGTAGCCGGGGACGGTGCTGGTGGCCGCCGTCACGGTGGAGATGCCGGCCATCGCGATGGCGAGGTTGCCGGCGGAGTGCTCGGCGATCACGGTCTCGATGGCCGCCTCCTCCTTGGTGCGGCGGCGGCGGATCGGCGAGAAGCTCTGCTCGACGAAGATTTCCAAAATGTCGAACTTGTAGGTGAGCTTTGTCGGCTCCAGGGTGAAGCCGATGTCCAGCCAGCCGGCGGGCCACACGCCGTCCACCGCGAGCGAGGGCAGCGGCAGGGCGATGGCCGGGCTGGCGACGGGGGCGAGGAAGACCCGCGCGCCGGTGACGATGATGTCGGATGGGACTTGAGGCATAGCGATGGTCTCCTACGCGATAACGGCGGTCACCTGCCAGGTCGATAGATAGAGGTGCCATCCCGTCTGGGGGTAGTCCGAGACGTGCTGGCCGGTGGTCGTGCAGCGGATCACGCGGATGCGCCCCCGCGCGCGGTCGTGCAGGGCGGCCAGTAGCCGCGCGTCCAGGTCGCGGGCCGTCTGCTGGTCGGCGGCGTAGCAGCGGGCCTGGTAGGTGCTGTCGAGCAGCACGCTGGTGACGTTGGGCCGCCCGCCCCGGTCGCTGAACAGCACGGCCGGGCCGGTCAGGGCCGGGCTTGTGGCGACCGCCTTGGGGTCGTAGCCCGCCGGCAGCTCGGCCGCGATGAAGATGCGCGTGCCGGCCACGGCGGCGACCGTGGGCAGGCCCAGGATGAGGGCGCGCAGGGTGGCGGTGAGGTCGAACGGGGGCGTCATAGCGCTACCTTCCGCACGTAGGCGTCGAGCTGGGCCGAGGCCCGGATCGCGGCCTCCAGGAGGAAGGGGTGGCGCAGCTCCACATAGAGCGCGTAGACGGCGGCCACGGCCACGATCGCCTCGTCCGCGCCGGCCGCGTCCACCGCGACGGCCTGCTTGTGCTCGCCGCCCACCATCTCGTCGCGTGCCGCCACGCCCGCGCCGCCCGGCGGTATGGCGACCACCGTGGACTCCAGGAAGTCGCTGACGTGCGGCGAGCCGGCCACCGCGCCGGCCGCGGTCGCCTCGGCCAGCGCCGCCAGGATCTGGCGCTTGGCGGCGTCGAAGGCCGCCTTGCTCGCCTTGGTGTTCAGGCTCACCACCACGTTGGAGGCCATCGCTCAGCCCTCCAGGGTGGCTGCGACCCGGCGCAGCTCCAGGTTCCACTGGAGCGTGCCCCGCGTCGCGGCGGTGATGTCGTAGGTCTCAGGGGTGGGCAGGGCCCGCCCGCGCCGCCACGTCAGGCGCACCCGCGCCAGCGTGTCCACGGCGAGAATGGCCAGCGGCAGCCGCAGCGCCGTGACCGTGGTGATCACCTGCGTGCTGCCGTAGCCCTCCCGGCGCGACTTCACCGCGAAGCCGCACACCGTCTCCGCGCCCAGCGCCCACCCCTCGACGGGCATGCCCGTGGCGGCGTCCTGGGTGGTGCTGCGGGTCAGCATGAC
>JBAXES010000097.1:0-10229 GCA_037140315.1 Chloroflexales bacterium | reverse complement strand
CCGACGATGGCAGCTGCAGCTGGTCGAGCTACCAGCTCGTGGGCAAGCGCTGGGACGTGGCCAGCGGCGGCTGGATCAGCGTGGCCTCGGGCGGCAATGGCAGCGGGCTGCTGCCCGAGGTGGTGGTGGCCCTGGAGCAGGTCGCCACCTGCAGCGACCAGATCAAGCTCACCTGGAGCGTGCAGAACAACACGGGCCAGGAGATCAGCTTCCCGCTGCGCAGCGACAACATCCGGCTCAGCGACAGCCTGGGCAACGAGTACCAGATCGCCGACGCCGCCTCGCAGCCGCGCGACCTGCGGGTCGCCCCCGGCTCCCAGGAGCGCGGGGTGGCCGTGGCCGACCGGCCGATCAGCCAGAGCGCCAGCTCGCTGCTGGTGCGCCTCAAGGGCCAGCCATTCGGCGAGGCCAGCTTCGTCGTGTCGCTGCAGAAGTAGGGCTGGAGTGACCCGGGGTGTGGCTCATGCGCTACTTTGTCGGTCTCGGCAGCAACATCGCGCCCCGTCAGCACATGGTGCTGATGCTGCGGGCCTTGCTCCCACTCGCGCCGACGCTCCACGTCGGGCGGGTTGTCCAGACCGCGCCGATCGGCGTGGCCGGCGAGCCGTTTCTGAACGCGCCGGTCTGTCTGGCTAGCCGCCTGTCGCCCCAGGCGCTGAAGGCGTTCTTCAACGCCACCGAGGCGCGCCTCGGCCGCGACCGCGCCGACCCGGACAGCAAGCGTAAGAGCCGCACCGCTGACCTCGACCTCCTGTTTTGGCTGGATGCCGGCGCGCGAGATGTCCCGGCACAGCTGCTGCCCCACGAGCCCTATATCCGGCCAGTGCTGCTTGAGCTGCTCGGCTACCTCGGGGTGGCGACAGCGGTCGAGCTGCCGCCGCTGCCCGCCGGCCTGCCGCTGGAGCTTGACGGACTGACGATCGGCGCGGCTCCGCTGACGCTCACACGCGCCGCCGGGGGCCGCGCGGCCGTCGCTGATTGGAAAGAGTGACGACGTGGCTCTGCACGAACCGCCTGCCGCCCGCCCGGCCGCCCTGGTGACGGGCGGCGCCGTCAGGCTGGGGCGCGCGATCGCCCTGGCCCTGGCGGGCGCCGGGTACGACATCGCCCTGCACTACGGCCGCTCGGTCGCCGCCGCCGCCGAGACCGCCGGGGCCATCCGCGCCCTCGGGGCGGTCTGCCACCCGCTCCAGCTCGACCTCGCCGATGCCGCCGCGCTCCCCGGCCTGGTCGCCCAGGCCCGGGCGGCCCTGCCCAACCTGCGCGTCCTGGTCAACAGCGCCTCGGCCTACGCCCAGGCCACTATCAGCGCGACCACGGCTGAGATCTTCGACCAGCAGCTGGCTGTGAACCTGCGTGCGCCGTTCTTCCTGACCCAGGCCTTCGCCCAGCAGGTCGGCCAGGGGCACGTGATCAACGTGATCGACAATAAGGTCGCCTTCAACCAGTACCAGTACGCCGCCTACCTGCTGGCCAAGAAGGCGCTGGCCGAGTTCACCCGCATGGCCGCCGTCGAGCTCGCCCCCGGCGTGCAGGTGAACGGGGTCGCCCCCGGCGTGGTGCTGCCCGCCGACACGCGCAGCCCCGCGTACATCGCCTGGCGCGTGAGCGGCATCCCGCTGCGCCGCCAGGGCTCCGCCGACGATATCACCGCGGCCATCCGCTACCTGCTGGGCAGCCCGTTTGTCACCGGCCAGATCCTGACCGTCGACGGCGGCGAGGCGCTGACCAACGTGGGCCAGAACGCGGCCCAGTTCGACCCAGGTGGCGTATGAGGATCGTCGGCTTCTCGATCAACCCGCTGTTCGAGGACCGCGTGATCGGCGGCTCGGCCAAGCACCAGCGTAATGTGCTGGTGCGCCTCGGCGAGCTCGGGCACGATGTCACCGTGCTTTGCACGCGCCACCCCGACAGCCGGGCATTCCGCTGGCACGACCGGGTGGCGGTGCTGCCGCTGCTGCCCTTTAAGCAGCCCTTCCCCGAGCCCTACGCCGTGCCCGCCTACCGGGTGGCCGAGGTCGTGCAGACGCTGGCCGAGCACCTGGACGGCGCGGACCGCTTCTACATGCACGACGGCGAGCTGCTGGTGCCCTACCTCTACCGCGATGTGCCGACGGTGATCTCGCTGCGCGACAACGTCTACCCCGAGACGATCCTGGGCAGCTTCCTGTTCGCCGCCGACCGGCTGATCGCCATCGCCGAGTACTCGCGCCAGGTCTACCTGCACACCGCCGGGCGCTTCCTGCCCGAGCTGGCGGAGCGCGCGATCACGATCAACAACGGGATCGACTTCGGCCTCTTCTGCCCCGGCGAGCCGGGACAGGCCATCCGCGAGCTGACCGGGGTTGACCCGGCGCGGCACACGGTGGTGCTGCACCCGCACCGCCCCGAGCCGACCAAGGGCCTCGCGCAGACGGTCGCGGTGGCCGACCTGCTGGTACGCCGCTGCGGCTGCGCGAACCTGCGCGTGCTGGTGCCGCGCTGGTACGACGAGGCGATCTCGCCCGAGGTGCGGGCCTACTACGCCGCCTTCGAGGGCGAGATCGCCGCCCGCGGCCTGCGCGAGCACTTCGTCTTCCACCCCTGGGTGCCGCAGCGGCTCATGCCCGACTACTACCGCCTGGGCCACCTGACCCTGGTGCTGGGCTCGTTCGTCGAGGCCTTCGGCAACGTGGCCTACGAGTCCTTGGCCTGCGGCACCCCGGCGGTGGTGGCGCGGGTGGCGACCCACCGCTCGCTGCTGCCCGACGAGCTGCTCGCGAAGGTCCACTACGACGATAGTGAGGCCGCCGCCGCCATCGCCGCCGATATCCTGCGCGCGGGCCGGCGCACCTCGGCGGCGACAATGGCCTACCTGCGCCGGCACTTCGCGATCGAGGACCAGCTCAGCGCCTACGCCAACACGATCCTGGGGGCGCGGCGCGTCGGCCCGCCGCCCACGCGCCTCCCGCTGCTCGGCCCCGCGACGCGCTATGTGCTGCCGCCCTGGTGCTACGCCTGGGGCGACGGCATGGTCTTCCACGACTTCCTGGCCCGCCACGCGCGCATGCCGGAGCTGTGCGCCCTCGTCGCCGCGCACCCGGATGGCTTCGACACGGCCCAGGCCGCGCAGCTCGGCGCCCCGCCCGAGGTCCTGGCGGCCTGGCGCCGCGAGGGGTATGTTACGGCGCTGCCGTAGATGCAGGGGCTCGGTGAATATACGCAATAGACATGGTTTCAGCGTACATTACAGTTCAGGCAATTGCACTGCATCAGGATGCGGTATTTCTGTTCCCTGTTCCCTATTCCCTGTAACCTTGTCATACCGCAAAAGGCACGCTGTGGGTGTTTCTGTCATGCTGAGCGAAGCGAAGCATCTTCCGATCTCGTGGATGGGAAGACCCTTCGCTTCGCTCAGGGTGACATGGGGCGGCGGATGCCCAGGCGACCGCGCCACTTTTGCGGTATTGCGAATATACTCATGTGTGGCGGTGAGCCGCTGCTAGGAGTAAGGACGAAGCCCGCATGCACACCATCCCGGTCATCCTGAGCATCACCAGCATCCCCGAGCGGGCCGAGCTCTTCTTGCCCGAGCTGGCGGGCTGGCTGGCCCGGCAGACCGTGCGGCCCCAGGCGACCGTGATCTGGCTGGGCGAGGAGCAGTTCCCCCCGGCCGCGCGGCGCGCCCTGGCCGCGCGCCTCCCGCTGCCGGCCGACGTCGATGTCCGCTACCGCCCTGACCTCGGGCCGCAGACCAAGCTGCTCTACGCGCTGCGCGAGTTCGCGGGCCTGCCGGTGGTGACGGCGGACGACGATGTGATCTACCCACCCGCCTGGCTGGAGGAGCTGTACGCGGCGTATCGCGCCGCGCCGGGGCACATCCACTGCCACCGCGCCCACCAGATCCGCCTGACCGCCGAGGGCCGGCTGGCCCCGTACGGCGAGTGGGACTGGCTGGCCCCCGGGGTGCGCGGGCCGTCCCCGCTGCTCTTCCCCACCGGCACCAGCGGCGCGCTCTACCCGCCCGGCGCGCTGGACGAGCAGGTCTTTGACCTCGCGGCCATGCGCCGGCTCTGCCCGACGGCCGATGACATCTGGTTCAAGGCGATGGCGCTCCTGCGCGGCACCGCCGCGCAGAAGGTGCGGGCCACCTCGCTGGAGCTGCCCCACATCCCCGGCTCCGAGCGGCGCATGCTCTGGACGCTCAACGCGGGGCGGAATGACGGCCAGCTGGCGGCGGTCTTCGCCCACTACGGGCTGTACGCGCGGCTTATCCATCAGGCGTAGCCGGGCGACGCCCGCACACGCCACCTACAGGAGCACCATGATGGCTACCTACAAGCTGAATGGCAACGGCCACAACCATACTGCTGACACCACCCCGGCGCACGACGATGGCCTGGTCATCCCCGGCCAGGGCAAGCTGGAGGGTATAGCCTTCGACACGAACCCGCAGATCGAGCAGGCCGTCCACGCCATCCTCGGCGCGATCGGCGAGCGGCCCGAGCGCGAGGGCCTGCTCAAGACGCCCGCGCGGGTGGCGCAGATGTACGCCGAGCTCACCGCCGGCTACCACCTCGACCCGCAGGCCCTAATCAACGACGCGGTCTTCAGCGTAGACTACGATGAGATGGTGGTGGTGAAGCATATCGACTTCTACAGCCTGTGCGAGCACCACATGCTGCCCTTTATGGGCGAGGCCCACGTGGCCTACATCCCGAACGGGAAGGTGGTCGGCCTGAGCAAGATCCCGCGGATCGTGGAGATGTTCGCCCGCCGGCTGCAGGTGCAGGAGCGCCTGACCGTCCAGATCGCCGACTTCATCAACCAGGCCCTGGCCCCCGCCGGGGTGGCCGTCGTCGTCGAGGGCGTGCATATGTGCTCGGTGATGCGCGGTGTGAAGAAGGCCAACGCCCAGATGGTCACCTCGGCCATGCGCGGCGTCTTCCGCGACGACCCGAAGACGCGGGCCGAGTTTATGAGCCACATCGACCACGGGTGATAGGTTCTTTGTGGTAAGATACGCGGCAGCTTTCACCACTATGCAGCACGTGCATGTTAGACGGGTAAAGGAGTAGCGCTGATGGGCCTTATGGAAGGCAAGAAGGGACTGATCCTCGGTCTCGCCAATGACCACTCGATCGCTTGGGGCATCGCCCAGGCGCTGCACCGCGAGGGCGCCGAGATCGGCTTCACCTACGTGGGCGAGACCCTAGAGCGGCGCGTCCGCCCGCTGGCCGCGAGCCTCGGCGCGACGTTCATTGAGCCGTGTGACGTGAGCAGCGACGAGCAGATCGATGCGCTGATGGAGCGCGTGCGCGCGACCTACGGCCAGATCGACTTTCTTATCCACGCGGTGGCGTTTGCGAATAAGGACGAGCTGAACGGGCTCTATATGCGCACCACCCGCGCCGGATTCCACCTGGCCATGGATATTAGCGTCTACTCGCTCACTGCGCTGGTCAAGGCGGCCGATAGCCTGCTCGCGCCGAACGCCTCGATCCTGACCCTCAGCTACCACGGCGCCCGCAAGGTGATGCCCAACTACAACGTGATGGGCGTGGCCAAGGCGGCCCTGGAGGCCAGCGTCTACTACCTGGCCGCCGACCTCGGCCCGCGCGGCATCCGCATCAACGGTATCAGCGCCGGCCCGATCCGCACCCTGGCCGCCAGCGGCATCGCTGGCTTCCGCGATCTGCACCGGGCCTTCGCCGAGGTCGCGCCTATGCGCCGCAACGTCACCATCGAGGATGTCGGCAACGCCGCCGTCTACCTCTGCTCGGACCTGGCCAGCGCCATCACCGGCGAGATCATGTATGTCGACGGGGGCTTCAATGTGATGGGCGCGCCCTCGGCGGAGGGCTAGCGCCGCTCGGCGGGGCGCGGCTGGCGGCGGTGTGCTACAATGCGTCGGAGAGAGCGACCCAGGAGGGTACAGCCAATGCCTACTTCTGTTGTGGTAGTGGCGAGTGACGCAGACACCCGAGCGCGGCTGGCGGCGCTGCTGCCCGATGACTTGGTCACGGCGACGACGGCCACGCCCGAGCGCATCCCGGCCGAGATGCCGAACCTATTTGTGATCGCCCTGCCCGGCCTTGAGGCCCCCGAGGAGCGGGTGATCGAGCGGCTGCGCGCCGACGAGGCCACCGCGAGCATCCCGATTGTTATCGTCAGCGCCCTGCCGATGGTCTACCTCCAGTCGGTGCCCTACGCCAGCGACTGGACGATCGCGATCGTCGAGGAGCCGGTGCAGGCCGCTGTCCTCGCCGACACGATGAACTTTCTGCTCAACCCGGACGGCTGATCCTGGGGCGGCGAAGCCGCCCCCAAACCCCCACCGGCAGGTGACAGAGTTAGCGCGGCACCTCCAGCCGCCCCAGGATCCGCCCGATGGCGGCGTCCGCCGTCAGCCCCTCGATCTCGGCCTCGGGCCGCAGCATGATCCGGTGGCGGTAGACCGGCCGGGCCAGCAGCTTCACATCGTCGGGCACCACAAAGGCCCGGCCCTGGAGCGCGGCGTAGGCCCGCGCCGTCTGGAGCAGGGCGATGCTGGCCCGCGCCGAGGCCCCCATGGTCAGGTCGGGACTCTTGCGGCTCTCCTGGGCGATGCCGGTGATGTAGCGCAAGATCCCCTCCTCCACCATCACCCCGGCAATCTCCGCGCGGCACTCGGCCAGGGCCTCGGGGCCGATCACCGGCTGCAGGCCCACATCCTCCAGGCGGCGCGCGTCGAACCCGCGCTGGTAGCGCCGCAGCAGCTCGATCTCGACATCCTGGGGCGCGTAGTCGATCAGCAGCTTAAACAGGAAGCGGTCGAGCTGCGCCTCGGGCAGCGGGTAGGTGCCCTCGTACTCGATCGGGTTCTGCGTCGCCACCACGAAGAAGGGGTCGGGTAGCGGTATGCGCTCGCCCTCGATCGTCACCTGGCGCTCCTCCATCGCCTCCAGCAGAGCGCTCTGCGTCTTGGCCGGGGCGCGGTTGATCTCATCGCCCAGCAGCACCTGCGTGAAGATCGGCCCCCTGCGTAGGTGGAACTGGCCGCTGTTCAGATCGAAGACCTGCGTGCCGATCACGTCGGACGGCATCAGGTCGGGCGTGAACTGCACGCGCCGGAACTCGGCCCTGGTCAGCTGGGCCAGCGTCTTGGCCATCAGCGTCTTGGCGGTGCCAGGCGGCCCCTCCAGCAGCACGTGCCCCCCGCTGAGCAGCGCGACTAGCAGCAGGTCGAAGGCCGCCTCCTGCCCCACCAGCACCTTGGCCGCCTCGGCCCGGATCAGGCCGGCGATCACTTGGGTTTTCAAGCAGACTCCTGGGAAATACTGAATGCTGAATGTTGAATGCAGCCCATGCCTTTACGGATATAGTATATGATACCTGCGTTCGACATTCTGCATTCACAATTCAACATTCAACATTATTCATGCTCCCCACCCCGCGCCTGCTGCTGCTGCTCCTGCTCGCCGCGCCGCTGGTTGCCGGGGCGGCCCTGGCGCGCCCGCTGATCTGGCTGGCCCTGGCCTACCTGCTCATAATCGTCGCCGTGGTGATCAGCGACCTGCTGGTCACGCCGCGGCCGGGGCAGATCGAGGTCGAGCGGGTCAACGCCGGCAGGCTCTCCCTGGGCGCCGAGAACCTGGTGACCGTGCTGATCTCCAACCTCAGCCCGCGCGCCCTGCGCTTCACCATGCGCGACGAGTACCCGGACCAGTTCCCCAGCGACGCGCAGTTCATCAGCGGCGAGCTGCCGGCCTACGAGGTGTACGCGGCCCGCTACCACCTGCGCCCGCTGCGCCGGGGCGACTACCAGTTTGGCGACGTGGTGCTGCGCTACCGCGGGCCGCTCGGCGTCATCGTGCGCCAGGCCCGCTACCCGGCAGCGGCGGCGGTGCAGGTCTACCCGAACGTGCTGGAGCTGCGCAGGTACGACCTGCTGGCCCGCAAGGGGCTGCTCTACGAGCAGGGGCTGCGGCCGGCGCGGGTGTACGGCCGGGGCGGCGAGTTCGCGCGGCTGCGCGAGTACACCCCCGACGACGAGTTCCGCCGGATCAGCTGGAAGGCCACCGCCCGCCGGGGCAAGCCGATCGCCGCCGAGGTCGAGACCGAGCGCAGCCAGCACGTGATCTGCCTGATCGACACCGGTCGCCTGATGGCCCCGCCCCTGGGCGAGATCGCCAAGCTCGACTACGTGATTAACACGGCCCTGCTGCTCAGCTATGTCGCCGCGCTCAAGGGCGACCACGTGGGCATGCTCACCTTCGCCGACGAGGTCGGGGCCTTCCTGGCCCCGCAGCGCGGCCGCGCCCAGATCAACCGCATGATCGAGGCGCTCTATAATGTGCAGGCCCAGCCCGTGGAGTCCGACCACGCCGTGGCATTGGGCTACCTGCAGCGCAAGGTGCGCCGCCGCTCGCTGGTGGTGCTCTTCACCGACCTGGCCACCCCTGATGCGGCGCGGCCCCTGATCGCCCATATGGCCCGCCTCGGCCGCCAGCACCTCCCCGTCTGTGTGATGATCAGCGACCCCAATGTGAGCGCCGCCGTTGGCCGCCCGGTGGCCGACGGCCAGGCCGCCTACACCCGCGCCGTGGCCGAGCAGCTGCGCGATGAGCGCCAGGCCATCCTCGACACCCTCAGCCGCAGCGGCGTCGTCCCCATCGATGTCCCCGCCGATACGCTCACCATCTCTGTTGTCAACACGTACCTGCGCCTGAAGGCGGCCGGACGGCTGTAGGGGCGCAGCAGTCGAGGGTGTGCTGTCGCTCTGCGACAGCACACCCTCGACTGCTGCGCCCCCGCAGGGCTCGTGCAAAGTCCCTGGGGCTGCGCCCCAGACCCCGCTTTTTGTCAGGTTTGGGCGGCGAAGCCGCCCAAACCTGACAAAAAAATAACGTGGGGGCGGCGAAGCCGCCCCCACACCCCCTCCGGGAGGTGACTTTGCACCAGCCCTGTGCGCCCCCGTGCAAGGTATTGACAAATGCCTTGCACGGGGATATACTTTTTCTTACCGTTCGGTAAGAAGTTCTTGACAAATGCTGTGCAGGGTGCTACACTCTTCCTGACCGGTCGGTAAAGTCACCCGACCACAGAAGGGCCTTATGGAAGACCAGAGCCTCCAGCCAATCAGCGCACCAACGGCCGTGAAGATCATCGAGGCCGCGACTCACCTGTTCATGCAGCGGGGCTACAGCGCCGTGTCAATCATGGACATCATAAAAGCGGCCGAGGTGACCAAGCCGACCCTCTACTACTACTTCGCCGATAAAGAGGAACTCTTCGTGCAGATGGGCCTCAGCGTCCTCGCAATAATGGGCGCGCAGCTGCGGGACGCCGTGGCGCGCGCATCTACCACCGCGCAGCGGCTCACCGCCCTAGCGCAGGTGCTCCTCGCCGAGCGCGATGGCGACATGCGCCTGATGCGCCACGAGATGTTCCAGCACGTCGGCGCTGTCCAGCGCGAGCGGCTCGCGCGGGCCTTCTTCAGCAACCTGTTTGTGCCCGTCCACCAGATTATGGCCGATGGCCTCACCGCTGGCGAGCTGGCCCGCTACCCGGCCGATATGCTGACAACTATGTTCCTCGGCCTGAGCGAGTCGTTCCACGAGTTCGCGCCGCACTCGCCGGTTGTCGATGGGCCGTTCGCCAACACGCGCATCACCGCCGAGGCATTTGTTGACCTGTTTCTACACGGGGTCGCGCCCGTATTACCGTAACTAGAGGAATATCCCGATGACCACCATCCCCCAGCCCCGCTCCGGCGGCCGCCCGCGCCGCATATCGATAGCCGCCATCGTCGCCGCCGTCCTGGTGATCGCCGCGATCACCACGCTCGCCATCCGCACGGTCGTCACCCGGCCCGCCGACCCGCTGGCCGGCGCCAGCACCGCCGCCGTCACCCGCGGCGACCTGTCGCTGGGCGTCTCGGCCACCGGCAATGTCGAGCCGCGCACCCAGGCCAATCTGGCCTTTGGCAGCGCCGGCGGCCGAGTTGCCCAGGTGTTTGTGGCCGAGGGCGACACGGTCGCCGCCCAGGCCCCCCTGGTCGCCCTCGACAGCCGCCAGCTGGCCGCCGAGGTCGCCGCCGCCCAGGCCAACCTCGCCATCGCCCAGGCCGACCTCCAGTCGCTGCGCACCGGCGCCACGCCCGCGCAGATCGCCGAGTCTCAGGCCCAGGTGCGGGCCGCCCAGAGCACGCTGACCCAGACCCAGGGCAGCGTCACCGACGCCGATCTGCGCGCCGCCCGCGCCCAGCT
>JBAXES010000096.1:0-10262 GCA_037140315.1 Chloroflexales bacterium | reverse complement strand
CTCGCCTCCGAGTTCCTGGTGCTCAACCACGGCAAGCTGAGCAACGGCGTCCACTCTCTGCCCAAGGACTTGGACGTGGAGATCGCCGCGCTCAAGCTCAAGGCGATGGGCGTCGAGATCGACGTGCTCACCGCGGAGCAGGTCAAGTACCTGAACAGCTGGCAGGAAGGGACGTAGGAGAGGCGCAGCAGTCGCCACGCTTTGACTCCGGGCGGCAGCAGTCGGTAGCGGCTGCTGCGCCCTTACACCTAGAGGAGCACGGGTAATGTCAACCACATTCACAAAGTCGCCGAAGTTCGTCTTTACAAGCGAGTCGGTCAGCGCTGGACACCCGGATAAGCTTTGCGACCAGGTGAGCGACGCGATCCTGGACGCGTTCCTCACGATCGACCCGCGCGCGCGCGTGGCGGTGGAGACGGCAACCACCACCGGCCTGATCGTGGTGCTCGGCGAGGTCACCTTCGCCAAGGGCTACATCGCGATCGAGGAGATCGTCCGCACGACGGTGAAGGAGATCGGCTACACCGACGCCAGCTTCGGCTTCGACGCCGACACCTGCGGCGTGATGGTGGCCATCCACGGCCAGTCGCCCGACATCGCCCAGGGCGTCGATAAGGCCCTTGAGGTGCGCGGCATCACGATGACCGACGCCGAGGTCGACTCGGTGGGTGCCGGCGACCAGGGCATGATGTTCGGCTTCGCCTGCAATGAGACGCCCGAGTTTATGCCGGCCTCGATCGCTCTATCCCACCGGCTGATCCGCAAGATCACCGAGCTGCGCAAGAACGGCTCGCTCCCCTACCTGCGCCCCGACGCGAAGAGCCAGGTCACGGTGGAGTACGCCTACGGCAAGCCGGTGCGCGTTGACACGGCGCTGATCAGCACCCAGCACTCGCCTGACGTGAGCCAGGATCAGATCCGGGAGGATGTGATCGAGGATGTGATCCGCGCGAGCGTCCCCGCCGAGTGGCTCGACGAGCAGACGAAGTACTTCGTCAACCCGACCGGGCGCTTCGTGGTGGGCGGCCCGATGGGCGACAGCGGGCTGACCGGGCGTAAGATCATCGTGGACACCTACGGCGGCGTGGCCCGCCACGGCGGCGGCGCCTTCTCGGGCAAGGATCCGAGCAAGGTGGACCGCTCGGCGGCCTACGCGGCCCGCTGGGTGGCTAAGAACGTGGTGGCCGCCGGCCTGGCCGAGCGCTTCGAGCTACAGCTGAGCTACGCCATCGGCGTGGCCCGCCCGCTCTCGATCAGCGGCGAGACCTTCGGCACCGGCAACGTGGCCGACGAGGTGATCTTCAAGGCGATTAACGAGGTGTTCGACCTGCGGCCGGGCGCGATCATCCGCGACCTGGGCCTGCGCCGGCCGATCTACCGCCAGACGGCGGCGGGCGGCCACTTCGGTCGCACCGACATCGACCTGCCCTGGGAGCAGATCAACAAGGTTGAGGATCTGCGCCGGGCGGCCGGGCTGTAGGTTCTTCCTTCTAATGAAGGGGCGTGTGAGGCGAGGGGAACCCTCGTCTCACACGCCCCTTCGTTAGTGTAGGGCTGTCGCAACGTCGGCTTCGGCGGGTCTGAGGTCGCTGTCGCCGACGATGTCGAATTCCTACGCGCGGGCCTTCCAGTCGGCGATGAACTGCTCGATGCCCCGGTCGGTGAGCGGGTGCCTCATCGACAGCTGTAGCACCTTGAAGGGGCAGGTGGCGATATCGGCACCGGCGAGGGCGCTGTCGATGATGTGGCGCGGGTGGCGGATCGAGGCGGAGATGATCTTCGTCTTGATCTCGGGGTCGCCCTTGTAGATCTGGCTGATCTCGCGGATGAGCTGCATCCCGTCTACGCCGGTGTCATCGACGCGGCCCACGAAGGGGCTGACGATGAAGGCCCCGGCGCGGGCGGACAGCAGGGCCTGGGAGGCGTTGAAGATCAGCGTGACGTTGGTGCGGATGTTCTTGCGGGCCAGCTGGTAGACCGCCTTGAGCCCCTCGGTGGTGCACGGCACCTTCACGATCACGTTCGGGTGCCAGGTGGCGAACTCTAGGCCCTCCTTCACCATGCCCTCGCCGTCCAGGGAGACGGCCTCAGCGCTGATCGGGCCGTCCACCAGCTCGGCGATCTCGCTGATCACGGACTTGAAGTCGGCGCCCTTCTCGCGGGCGATCAGGGTCGGGTTGGTTGTCACGCCGCTGAGGATGCCCCAGGAGGCGGCCTCGCGGATCTCGGCGATGTTCGCGGTATCCAGGTAGATCTGCACGGTGTTACCCCTTTAACTTATATGCTACTAGTATATGATAATTATAACATTAGTGACGGCTTGCACAGCTCATCACAAGCCGCTGAGCGACCATTGTTAAGGTTTTTCTACTCAACCGCCTGCCAACTGCCGCTGGCGGTGTAGATCACGATACTCAGCGTCCGGCGGCTGGCGCTGTCGGTGCCAGTGGGGGCGCGCAGAGTCAGCCGGTGCGCGCCCGGCGGAACGAGCAGCCGCAAATTCACCGCTGTGGCCCGCGGCTGAAACGGCCAGCTGCCGATCCGTGCGTCGTCAAGCTCGATGCTCAGATCGCGCGCGGCCTGGAAGCTCTCGCCGCGCAGCTCCAGGCTCAGGGCCATGGCCCTCGGCGTGGGGCTGACAAACGGGTTTTTGCCGTGGGCCAGCGCCTCGTGGACCCACCAGAGGTTCCAGACATTCTGGTAGCCGTCCACGGCGGCGATCGGGCCGCCGGGGATGCGGTCGGCGAGGTGCGCCAGCGCCGGCCCCAGCATGATCGCGCTGAGCAGGGTATAGACGGCCCAGGCCAGCAGGTAGTGGCCGGAGCTGCCTCGCACACCAGATCGGTCGCTCATCAATGCGTATCCGCTTGCCCGGTAGAATCCTGGTATAGTATAGCGCGTATCAGGAGCCGACTTGATGACCATCACATGAACCACCCATTCTTTGTCTACGGCACGCTCAAGCCGGGCGAGCCGAACTATACGCGCTTCCTGGCCGGTCGCACCGTTCTGGAGGAGCCGGCCAGCCTCGCCGGCGCGGCCCTCTACTCGGCCGGTGCCTACCCATGCCTGGTGACGGAGCCGGAGCTGGCCGCGCCCGGCGAGCGGGTGGCCGGCACGATCATCAGCGTGGCCGATGCGGACTACGCCGCGATCAAGGCCCAGCTCGACGGCCTGGAGGGCTATATCGAGGGCGGCGCGGACAATATGTACGAGCGCCTGCTGGTGACGGTTGATGCCGCCGCCGGCCCGCGCCGCGCCTGGATCTATGTGGCGGGCGCCAATATCCAGGCCCAGATCCGCGCCGGCGGGCTGCCGAAGATCCCTGGCGGCAACTGGCAGAGCGACCCGGCGGCGCTGAGCTTCTGGAGCGAGCGATGAGCGCCGCACGAATCGTCAATATCGGCCTGGTGCAGATGCGTATGGGCGACGACGTCGCGGCGAATATGGCCGGTGCCGTCGCCGGCGTGCGCGCGGCGGCGTCCCAGGGCGCCCAGATTATCTGCCTGCCCGAGCTGTTTCGCTCGCGCTACTTCTGCCAGAGCGAGGAGCACGTCAACTTCGCCCTGGCCGAGCCGGTGCCCGGCCCGAGCACCGAGGTCTTCTGCGCCCTGGCCCGCGAGCTGGGCGTGGTGATCGTCGCCAGCCTCTTCGAGAAGCGCGCCGAGGGGCTCTACCACAACACCGCCGCAGTGATCGACGCCGACGGCAGCTACCTCGGCAAGTACCGCAAGATGCACATCCCCGACGACCCGCTCTTCTATGAGAAGTTCTACTTCACGCCCGGCGACCTGGGCTTTAAGGTCTTCCCCACCCGCTTCGGGCGGGTGGGCGTGCTGATCTGCTGGGACCAGTGGTACCCCGAGGCCGCCCGGCTCACCGCCCTGCGCGGGGCCGACCTGCTCTTCTACCCCACCGCGATCGGCTGGCACCCCGCCGAGAAGGCTGAGTACGGCGTGGCCCAGCACCAGAGCTGGGAGACCATCCAGCGCTCTCACGGCGTGGCCAACGGCTGCTACGTGGTGAGCGTGAACCGCACCGGCCACGAGGGCGACCCCGCCGGCGGCATCGAGTTCTGGGGCCAGAGCTTCCTCAGCGACCCTAGCGGCACTATCCTCGCTAAGGCCCCGGTGGCCGAACCCGCCACCCTGGTGACGCCCGTAGATCTGGCCCGCCTCGATGTCCAGCGCACCCACTGGCCCTTCCTGCGCGACCGCCGGATCGACGCGTATGGCGAGATTACGAAGCGATATATCGATGAGGGGTAGGGAGGGTTTCAGGGAGGGCTTCGCCCTCCCTGGCCCTCCCTACCGAAGGGAATCATACCTATGACTGCGCCTGCGCATCTTGGCTACCGCATGCCCGCCGAGTGGGAGCCGCACCAGGCTACCTGGCTCTCGTGGCCGCACAAGGAGACCAGCTGGCCGGGCAAGTTCGACCGCATCGAGCCGGTCTACGCGCAGATGGTCGCGGCCCTGGCTAGCTCCGAGACCGTCCATATCAACGTGGACGACGATGAGCTGGCCTTCCGCGCCCGCGCGCTCCTGTCCGAGGCCGGGGCCACCGGCGACATCCGCCTGCACGCCTTCCGCACTAACGACGCCTGGTGTCGCGATCACGGTGCGATCTTTGTGGTGCGTGATGGGGCGCTCGCCGCCACCGACTGGGAGTACAACGCCTGGGGCGGCAAGTACCCGCCCTCCGACCTGGACAACCAGATCCCCGGACACATGGCCGAGCACCTCGGCGTGCCGCGCTACAAGGCCGGGATGATCCTGGAGGGCGGATCGATCGATGTGAATGGCCAGGGTCTGCTGCTCACCTCCGAGCAGTGCCTGCTCAACCCCAACCGCAACCCGGAGCTGAGCCGCGCGCAGATCGAGGTCCGGCTGCGCGAATTCCTCGGCGCGCGGAAGATCCTCTGGCTGGGCGAGGGCATCATCGGCGACGACACCGACGGCCACGTCGATGACATCGCGCGCTTCGTGGCCGCCGACACCATCCTCACCGCTGTTGAGGAGGATCCCCAGGATGAGAACTACCCCATCCTCCAGGAGAACCTGCGCCGGCTCCAGCTGATGGCCGGCCTTGACGGGCGGCCCCTGACCATCCTGTCGCTGCCGATGCCGCCGCCGGTGGCGTACGAGGGCCAGCGTCTGCCAGCCAGCTACGCCAACTTCTACATCGCCAACCGCGTGGTTGTGGTGCCCTTCTACGGCCACCCGAACGACCAGCGCGCCGCCGCGATCATCCAGGGGTGCTTCCCGACACGCCGGGTTGTCGGCATCGACTGCACCGATATTATCTGGGGCCTGGGTGCCTGGCACTGCCTGACCCAGCAGGTGCCTGTGTGAATGTTGAATGTTGAATGTTGAATTTCGGGCATTCGGCATTCAGCATTCAGCATTCAGCATTCAGCATTCAGCATTCAACATTCAACATTCAACATTCAATTATGGACACCACCCCCGCCCCCCCCATCCAGCGCTCGTGGCAGCGCTGCACCGTGCGTGGGCAGAGTCCGGTGGATGGCCCGGCCCCAGCTGATCTGCCCGACGGCCCGGCCCTCCATCTGCTCAGCGTGGCCCGCTCGTCGATCGAAGATCTCTACCAGCTGATCGCGCGGCCGGGCTTCGCTGTGGCCCTTGCCGACGCCCAGGCGGTGGTCATGCACCTGGAGGGCGACCATGCCGTGGTGGCCCTGGCCCGCAGCTGCGGCCTGACCCCGCCGGTCGACCTGAGCGAGGAGCGGGTCGGCTGCAACGCGGTGGATCTGGCCCTACGTGAGGCCCTGCCCTTCCAGACGGTCGGCGTGGAGCACTTTAGCGCCCAGCTACGGCCCCTGGCCATCGCCGCTGCGCCGATCTTCGGTGTAGACGGGCAGCCGCTTGGTGCTCTGGCGATCCTCACCGACGCCGATAGCGCCCACCTCCACACCCTCGGCCTGGCAATTGCCACGGCGCAGGCCCTGCACAACCAGATGCGGGCCGACCAGCTCCTCGCCGACGCGAACGACCAGCTGGCCGAACTCTACGCCACCCTGGAGACCATGAGCGAGGGGCTGATCTTTATCGGCCCGGGCGACGAGATCCGCCGGATCAATAGCCGGGCCGCCGAGATGCTGGGCGTCAGCGCCCGCACAGTGGCTGGCAGGCCCTTCGCGCAGGCCCTCGCCTTGCCCGAGATGGTGCGCCAGGCGCTGCATGATCATACGGAGTTTGTTGAGCAGGAGCTGCTCTGGCATGGCCGTAAGGCCGCCCTGCCCGCCCTCTCTAGCGTCCGACCTGTCTGGACGCGCGCGCGCCGCTACCTCGGTGCCCTGATCACAATCCGTCCCGCCCAGAGCGTCCACCAGCTGGTGCAGCGGGTCGTGGGCGCCCAGGCCCAGTTCACCTTCCACGATATCATCGGCCAGAGCCCGGCGATCCTGCAGGCCCTCCACCACGCGCATATGGCCGCCGGGGCCAGCGGCGCGGTGATGCTCAGCGGCGAGCCCGGCGTGGGCAAAGAGATCTTCGCCCAGGCCATCCATAACGCCAGCAGCCGCGCGCGCGGGCCGTTCGTGCGCCTGAACTGTGCGGCGGTGCCGCGCACGCTGCTCGGCAGCGAGCTGTTTGGCGTGGAGGGCGGCCCGCGATCAGGCGACCGGCCCGGTCGCCCCGGGAAGATCGAGCTGGCCTACGGCGGCCTGCTGTACCTGGAGGAGGTCGGCGTCCTGCCGTCTGAGCTCCAGACCGGGCTGCTCCGCGCCATCGAGATGAAGCGGATTATCCGCACCGGCGGCGTGCAGCCCCTGCCGATCAATGTGCGGATCATCGTCACCTGCGCCGACCTGGAGCGCCAGGTGCAGGAGGGTCGCTTCCGCGCCGACCTGGCCGCCCGCCTGAGCGCCTTCAGCGTCGAGATCCCGCCCCTGCGCGCCCGCGGCGATGACCTGCTGCTGCTGATCAACCACCTGCTGCTGCTGCTGAGCGACCGCCTTGGCCGGCAGGTGGCCTTTGCCCCCGACGCGCTCCAGGCGATGCGGGCCTACCCCTGGCCGGGCAATGTGCGCGAGCTGGAGCTGATGATCGAGCGCGTGCTGCACAGCGGCGAGAAGAGCGTGATCGACCTGGAGGATCTGCCGGCGGCGATCATCCACGTCGCCGCGCCCATCGAGACTCCCGAGAGCCCCAGCCTTGAGGACAGCAACCGGCTGAGCGAGCGCGAGGCGATCCTCCGCGCCGGCCATCAGACCGCCGGTCACCTCGGGCGTACCGCCGACATGCTCGGCATTAGCCGGGCCACCCTCTGGCGCAAGATGGTACGCTACGGCATCACCAAGGCCGACTTCTGGCCCGTGCCACATGGGTAGCCAGCGCGGGGTCTGGATCGCGATAGACGCGACATCGGGCGGAAGACGCGAGCGTGGAGGCGCGGAGGCGCGAAGCTCTGCATTTTGCATTATCTGAACAGAACCTGTGCCACGCGCAGCTGCTCTAGCGTGTGCTGCAACACTGCTGAAATGCCTTGTTTCAAAAATGAAATGATTTTGATTGCCCTTGCAGCGTCTAGACCCTTGACGCCCGCTGGAGCGGTCTGCTATCATACAGGCGTTCACCCACACTAACCCAATCGTACATCCCACCTCGTACGCGCACTGTGGCTCGTGCATGTCCTCGTGTGTGGCGTGATCAGACCATCAGTGCTGTAGTCCGGCGTCATTAGGCTGCTCAACGACGAGGGGCACTCCTCGGGACACCGGCGGCAAACCACAATTCGCGCGAACGACAACGAATCACTGGCTCGTGATCGGGCGGCATTGCCTGAACGCACGGAGTTTTGCCCATAGTACCCGCTGGCGCTGCCGTGCTGCGGCACAACGCCATACGCTCGTGTGCCCGAAAGGGGGTGGGGCTACGATCCTATAGCGGCCTGGCGACCGATCTTGTTCGATTCCGACGGATATCAAGGGCGATACCTGCCTCGTACTCGCGTAGGCTATGGCAGCCTTAGCATGGAGGGACCCAGTTATGTTCCTGGCGGAAATGTTTGGCACAATGGTGCTCATTCTTCTCGGCGACGGCGTGGTTGCTAATGTGGTGCTGAATAAGACGAAGGGCAACAGCTCGGGCTGGATCGTGATCACAGCTGGCTGGGGCTTTGCGGTGTTCTGCGGTGCGATGACCTCGATCGCCCTCGGCGGCCCCGGCTCGCTCAACCCGGCCGGCGAGATCGCTGGCATCGTCACTGGCGGTAACGTTGCCAAGGCGATGATGAACATCGCAGGGCAGTTCGTCGGCGCGTTCATTGGCGCCGTGCTGGTCTGGCTCGCCTACATGGATCATTTCCGCGAGACGCCTGATGGCGGCGCGAAGCTGGCGGTGTTCAGCACCGGCCCTGCGATCCGTAACCCGATCAGCAACGTGCTGACTGAGACTATTGCCACCTTCGCACTGATCTTCATCGTCAACGCCATCCTGAAGGTTCTCGGCACTGGCCAGACCTTCAACCCCTACTTCGTCGGGATCTTGATCTGGTCGCTCGGCCTGAGCCTCGGCGGCCCCACCGGCTACGCCCTGAACCCGGCCCGCGACCTGGGCCCGCGCATCGCTCACTTTATCCTGCCTATCCCCAATAAGGGCGACTCGGACTGGGGCTACTCCTGGATCCCGGTGGTTGGCCCGATCGTCGGCGCTGTGCTTGGGGCTGTGCTCTTT
This sequence comes from Chloroflexales bacterium, assembly GCA_037140315.1. Taxonomy (GTDB): domain Bacteria; phylum Chloroflexota; class Chloroflexia; order Chloroflexales; family Chloroflexaceae; genus Oscillochloris. Next base: position 1,563 of record JBAXES010000096.1, on the reverse strand, counting down.
AAGGCGCTGGCCGGCTAAGCTTGACCGTGCCGTCCCTGCTTGATGGTTTGCTGTGTGGGCTTCAGTCCGCCGCTCTGATCTCTGCGTGGCTGAAGCCGCATCGCGAGGAGGAGTTTCAGTGAAGAAGCTAATCAACGCGCCTGAGAATGTGGTCAAGGAGGCCCTGGCCGGCATGGCCGACGCCCACTCCGACCTGATCACGGTCCACTACGACCCCGACATCATCGTGCGCGCCGACGGGCCGATCAAGGGCAAGGTCGGGATCATCTCGGGCGGCGGCAGCGGCCACGAGCCGATGCACGGCGGCTTTGTCGGCAAGGGTATGCTCGACGCTGCCTGCCCCGGCGCCGTCTTCACCTCGCCCGTCCCCGACCAGATGCTTGCCGCCACCAAGGCCGTCGACGGCGGCAAGGGCGTGCTGCACATCGTCAAGAACTACACCGGCGATGTGATGAACTTCGAGATGGCCGCCGAGCTGGCCGCTGCTGAGGGCATCGAGGTGGCCTCTGTCATCACCAATGACGACGTGGCGGTGAAGGACAGCACCTGGACCGCCGGCCGGCGCGGCGTGGGCGTGACGGTGCTGCTGGAGAAGATCGTCGGCGCGGCCGCCGACACCGGCGCCGACCTGGCCGAGGTCAAGCGGATCGCCGAGAAGGTGAACGCCCAGGGCCGCAGCATGGGCATGGCGCTCACGAGCTGCACCGTGCCCCACGTCGGTAAGCCCAGCTTCGAGCTGCCCGACGATGAGATGGAGATCGGCGTCGGTATCCACGGCGAGCCCGGGCGCCGCCGGGTCAAGCTGGCCAGCGCCGCCGAGGTCACGAAGATGCTGGTCGAGCCGATCGTCGAGGACCTGCCCTTCGCCAGCGGCGACACGGTGCTGGCCTTCGTCAACGGCATGGGCGGCACCCCGCTGATCGAGCTGTATGTGGTGTATAACGAGCTGGCCACGATCCTGAAAGGTCACGGCATCAGCATCAGCCGCAGGCTGATCGGCAGCTACATCACCTCGCTGGACATGGCCGGCTGCTCGATCACCCTGCTGAAGCTGGACGCTGAGCTGACCAAGCTCTGGGACGCGCCCGTCCACACACCGGCGCTGCGCTGGGGGGCGTGATGAATGGTGAATGCTGAATGCTGAATGCGGCTTCTCTTCCCCAGGTGCCTTCTGCATTCACAGGAGATATCCGCTATACAATGTAGAATGGTCATATGGCCTTGCACCATTCACCATTCACCATTCACCATTCTGCCGGAGGCACACATGCACATCACCGCCGAACACGTGATCAAGTTCATCGAGCAGGTGGCCGCAACGATCAAAGTGCAGCGCGACTACCTCACCCAGCTCGACTCGGCCATCGGCGACTCCGACCACGGGGTGAACCTCGACCGTGGGTTCACCACCGTACTCACCAAGCTACCCGGTGTGGCCGATAAGGACATCGGCGCGATCCTCAAGACCGTTGGCACGACGCTGGTCTCGACCGTGGGCGGGGCGAGCGGGCCGCTGTATGGCACGGCCTTCCTGCGTGCCGGCATGGCCACGGGCGACCGCTT
>JBAXES010000095.1:0-10303 GCA_037140315.1 Chloroflexales bacterium | reverse complement strand
GGACGATAGTGGGGCGGGGGCTTCTAGCTACCTGCTGCCTGATGCGACGCGCTCATTCGACTGATCTCGATGGCTCAAACATAAACTCTCTGCCACCGCAGCTGCCCCCCAGATGGTTGGTGATGAAAGCCACCGCCTGAGCCAGCTCGTCGATCTGCTGCTCAGCGCCGCTCGCGACATGCTGAATGCGCCCGCGCCACGGCGGTGGCTCGGCCTTCGGCTCGTCAGAGACGACGATGCGCAGCAGGAACGACTCAATCCTTCGCGTTGCCATGGATTCCCTCTCTAAGTACGGCGTACGGCTGATCTGCGATGTGAATGTGTAGCCGTGATGCTGAACGCAGTATATGGGCTAAAAGTTACCGGGTCGTTACCATTACCATATCGGGATCGTATGGTATCATCGGTGATGCGTGACTCGTGACCCGTGACCGGGCCGCATCACGCATCACGCATCACGCATCACGAGTCGAGAGGTTGACGTGGACTACACAATTACCGCCCTGCCGGGCGATGGGATCGGCCCCGAGGTGGTGGCCGAGGCGACAAAGACCTTGCACGCCGTGGGCGCGCGCTACGGCCACAGCTTCCAGATCCGCGAGGCCCTGATCGGCGGCATCGCCATTGACCAGACCGGATCGGCGCTCCCCGATGCGACAGTGGCCGCCTGCCGCGCCGGCGGCGCGGTGCTGCTCGGCGCCGTCGGCGGCCCCAAGTGGGACGACCCCAACGCCAAGGTGCGACCCGAGCAGGGGCTCCTCGGCATCCGTAAGGCCCTCGGACTCTACGCGAACCTGCGCCCGGTCACGGTTCACCCGCTGCTGATCGACGCCTCGCCCCTGCGCCCCGAGCGCCTCGCCGGCGTGGACCTGATGGTCGTGCGCGAGCTCACCGGCGGGATCTACTTCGGCGAGAAGCGCCGCGACCGCGACGAGCACGGCGAGTGGGCCAGCGACTTGTGCATCTACAGCCAGGCCGAGGTCGAGCGGATCGTGCGCCTGGCCGCCGGGCTCGCCCGCGAGCGCAACGGCCACCTCACGCTGGTCGATAAGGCGAACGTGCTGGAGACCAGCCGGCTCTGGCGCAGCATCACCACCAGGATTATGCGCGAGGAGTTCGCCGACCTGCAGTACGACTGGATGCTGGTGGACGCCTGCGCCATGCACCTGCTGCGCCGGCCGAGCGACTTCGATGTGATCGTCACTGAGAATATGTTCGGCGATATCCTCACCGACGAGGCCTCGATGCTGGCCGGCTCGATGGGCATGCTGCCCAGCGCCTCGCTCGGCGCGGGCACGATGGGCCTCTACGAGCCGATCCACGGCAGCGCCCCCGACATCGCCGGCCAGGGCAAGGCCAACCCCTTCGCCACCATCCTCAGCGCCGCCCTGCTCCTGCGCCACTCCTTCGGCCTCGAGGCCGAGGCCCGCGGCGTCGAGGCCGCCGTGAGCGCCACGCTTGAGGCCGGTGTCGTCACTGGCGACATCGCCCGCAGCGACCAGCGCGCCCGCAGCACGTCCGAGGTCGGCGACGCGGTGGCGAGCCGAATCTAAACGCCTGCACGCTGCGCGTGCAGGCGTTTAGATTCTTTTCAGGGAGGGCTTGCCCTCCCTGAGACCCTCCCTACACGAAGCCGCGCCCGGCGCTCTTGGTGATGCGGATATCTAAGCTGCCGGCGAAGGCCTTCATGCTCTCCGCGTCGAGCGCCTCCAGCGCGCTGATCTCCTCTGCGGTCAGGTCGTACCCCTTGCATGCCTCGTGGGCGTTATCGATCAGCTGCTGGCGGAACGCGGCGTCGGTGACGGCGCGACCGATGACCTGCTGGACGGCTTCCTGTGACATGCTCATTGCTCCTTCTTGTGGTTAATCGCGCGCTGTAGCTCGCTGCGGCGCTGCTCGCCGCGGGCATCGATGCGCTGGAACAGCTCCGCTGCCTGCCTAAGATACGTCTCCGCAGCCGCAGGGTTTCGCGCAGCCAGGTACTCCCCGTAGCGCGCCCAGGTGCAGGCGAGCTCGAAGCTGCTGCGGATCTCGCGAAAGACCGCCTCTGCGGCGATGAAGTCCGCGTCGGCCGGCTGGCCCCGGCGCGCGGCGATCTGGCCAGCCAGGCGGCGGGCCATGCCGTAGTCGTGTCGGCTGCCGAGCTGCTCAGCCAGATCGGCCGCACGCCCCACCTCCTCGGCGGCGCGGTCGAGCTGCGCCCGCGCATCTGCGGAGCCGACGAGTCGCGCGGCCCCGAGCAGGTCGGCCTCGGCGAGGGCGTAGGTGGCCTCGACAAGCAGCTGCGGCACCTGGATGCTCTCGGCGATCTGCCGGGCCTGCTCGGCGAGCTGCCGGGCCAGCAGCGGCTCGCCCTGGGCGCTCCGCGCGAGGGCCATCAGGGCCAGGGTGTTGCCCTCCTGGTAGGTGGCGCTCTGGTCACGGTAGATGCCGATCGCCCGCTCGTAGTAGCTGCCGGCCGTCGCCCAGTCGCCGCGGTTATAGCTCACCAGCCCCAGGATGTCGCAGGTCTGCGCGATGCCGAGCTGGTCGCCCATCTCTGCGCAGAGCGCCTCGGCGTCGCGACAGGCCTGCTCGGCCTGAGCATAGCGGTCGAGCCGATAGTAGGCGTAGGCGGCGTTGAGCAGCACGCTGCCGAGCATGTATTTTGTCTGCACCTTGCGCGCCAGCGCCTCGGCGCGCTCGTAGCAGGTGATCGCCCGCTCGTAGTCGCTCTGCAGCTGGGCGAGGTAGCCGAGGTTGTTGTGCGACTTGCTGCAGCCGAAGAGATCGTCGATCGCCTCCTGGGCGGCCAGGGCGTTCTCGAAGTGGAAGCGGGCCTGGTCGTACTGGCCGCGCATGCCGTGGATGGTGCCGATCTGCTGCTGGAGGTCCGCCTCGATCCGCTCGTCCTCGATGCTGCGCCGGTCGTCGCGGATCTTGGCCAGGCCGGCCTGACAGATCTCCAGGGCCCGGTCGTACTCGCCCAGGCGGCGCAGCACCAGCCCCATATCGGCGTAGATCGCCGAGAGCAGCAGAGGCGGCACCTGGGCGATCCCGGCCTCGCAGATCGCCTCGGCCTGGCGCAGCTTCTCCAGCGCCTCGCCGTAGCGCCCCTGCTTCTCAAGGGCGTCGCCCCACGAGCGCAGCACCTCGGCGGAGACGGCGGGGGGTAATGTTGAATGTTGAAGGTTAAATGTTGAATGTTCTGAATGCTCGGCATTCAACATTGACAATTCAACATTCAACATTGCCGCGTACTCCTGCTGGGCCTCATCATAGCGACCGAGGGTGCAGAGCACATCGCCGAGGGCCTCGCGGGCCTCCCAGGCCCGTGGGCTGCCAGGGTTGGCGGCCAGCGCCTCCAGCGCCCAGCGGTACGACTGGATGGCCTGCTCGTTGGCGTAGTCGTCGCGGGCGATGTGCCCGGAGAGCAGCAGGTAAGGCACGGCCCGCTCGGGGGTGTCGCTGTGGCGATAGTGGTGGGCGAGCAGGAAGATCGCCGTGCCGTTGCCCCGGGCCGCCCGGCTCAGCACCGACCCGTTGCGCCCGATCTGCACGAGGTAGTTCCGCCCATCGTCGCCGTACTCGGCCCGCACCTGGGCCAGGTCGTCGCGGTAGCGCAGCTCCAGGTGCTCGCCGATGCGGCGGTGCAGCTCGCGCCGGCGGGCGTAGAGCAGGCTCTGGTAGACCACCTCCTGCATCAGGCCGTGGCGGAAGAGCTGCACTCGCTCGGGGATCTCGCGCTCGGTGCTGGTGAGATCCTGGGCGTTGAGGTTGGCGAGCTGGCTGATGATGACGGCATGATCCTCAACGTGTATCGACTGCAGCACGCCGACGGGGAAGCGCTGGCCAATCACCGAGGCGACCCGCAGGATGGCGCGCGAGCGCTCGTCGAGGCGGTCGATGCGGGCCAGGAGCAGGCCACTCAGGCTGTCGGGCAGTGCGTCGAGGTCGGAGCCGCTGCTCTGCACGGCGCGCAGCAGCTCCTCCAAGAACAGCGGGTTGCCGGCGGCGCGGGCAACGATCTGGCCGCGCAGCTCAGCGTCGATGGGGGTGTCGCCTGCCTGGCTGCGCAGCAGGGCGGCGCAATCATCGGCGGGCAGGTCGCCCAGCACTAGCTCGGCGGCGCCGTCGCCCTGCGGGCCGCCGCCCCAGTCGATCCGTCCGCGGTGCAGCCCGAGCAGCAGCGCGGGAACATCGCTGATCGCGGCGGCCACATGCTGCCAGAGGTCGAGGGAGACCTGGTCGGCCCAGTGCAGATTGTCGAAGAGGATGAGTAGGCCGCCAGCGGCGCGGGCGGTCGACTGGAGCAGCGCGGTGAGCATCTCGAAGCGGCGGGCCTGGCGCTGCTGCGGGTCGAGGGCGCGGACAATCAGCGTGTCCTCGGCCTCAATCCGCACCAGCTCGGCCAGCAGCGGCAGCCAGTTGGCGGCGGGGATGCCGGCGGCGTCCATAGCGGCGCCGAGCTTCGCGGCCCGCACGCCGTCGCCGTCCTCGGCGGAGATCGCGCAGAGGTCGCGCAGGACCTCGCCCCAGGGCGCGTAGGGCGTGTTATTGTGAAACGAGAGGCAGCGCACCGAGGTGACCCGCATACCGGCGCTGGCATCGATCAGGGCGGCGGCCAGGCGGCTCTTGCCGATGCCGGCCTCGCCGCTCACCCGCACGACGCGGCCGGCGCCGGCGCGGGCGGCCGCCAGGTGCTCGCTCAGCCATGCCAGCTGGTCGGCCCGGCCGATCAGCGGGAAGGTCTGCGCGTCATCGTTATGGGCCGGGGCGATCGCGCCGGTGATCCGCAGCAGCTGGAGGGGGTCGGCCTTGCCCTTCACCACCACCTGCTGCGGGTCATCGCAGCCGAGGGCGTGGCCGATCAGGCCGGCCGTCGCAGACGAGCAGCGCACCTCGCCCCACGCGGCCTTCGCCATCGCCCGCGCCGCGACGTTCACCGCGTCGCCCATGACGGTGTACTCTTTGCGCTCGGCGGTGCCCACGTTGCCGGCGAAGACGTTGCCAGTGTTCAGGCCGATGCGCAGCACCAGGGGAGGGATCCTAGGGAGGGCCGATCCCTCCCTAGGACCATCCCGTAACACAGCCTGCATGGCCAGGGCGGCGCGGGCGGCCCGCTCGGCGTGATCCTCGTAGGCGATCGGGGCCCCGAAGACGGCCAGCAGCTTATCGCCCTCGTCGGCCAGATCGAGCTTGTTGACGAATCCGCCGTACTGCTGCACCGCAGCCTGGAGCGAGCGCAGGAAGGCGTCCACCACAGCGGCGGCGCGATCAGGCGGCAGCCCCTCCACCAGATCCCCGAGGCCGAGCACCTGGGCGAAGAGCACCGTGACCGGGCGCAGGTCGGCCTCGACCACAGGGCGCTGCGGGTCGGCCAGGATGCGATCAACCAGGGTCGGAGCCAGATAGGGGGCGATGCGTCCAATCTGCTCGGCGAGGTGCAGCAGGGAAGGCAGGTCGAACCCGGCGGGGGACGCATCGACGGGAGGGGCGACAATCGGCGCGGCGCGGCGCAGGTCGCGCACGCGCACGTAGCCTGCGGCCACCTCGTCGCCCAGGGCGTCGCCGGCGACGGCGGCCCAGGCCCTGGGGCCGAGCACCAGCTCACCGGGCCCGCCGTAGCCCTCGGCCTGCGCGACGACGTTCACCGTGTGGCCCATGGCGCTGTAGCGCAGGGCCTGGGGGTGTCCGGCGCTCACCAGGGCCACCCGGCCGCTGGCCACGCCGATGTGCATGCTCAGCGGGAAGGTGCCCACGCCCGGCACGTGGCGCTGGAAGTCGCTCAGCTCGCGCAGCAGGCCCAGCGCGGTGGCGGTGGCGACGTGGGTGTGACCCTGGCCCTCGAAGAGCACCAGCAGGGCGTCGCCGCCGAACGTCAGCAGGTCGCCGCCGGCCCGCTCGATGATCGCGATCATCGTGCCGAAGTAGCTGTTGAGGGTGTCGGTGACGATCTCGGTGCCCTCGCGGCCGAGGGCCGAGAGCCGCTCGGCCAGGGCGGTGGAGCCGCTCACGTCGGCGAAGAGCAGGGAGCCCTCCACCCACTCCAGCCAGGGCTGGGACGCGACGCCGACGATCTGGCGATCAAGCAGGCGGCGCGGCAGGTAGGTGCTGAGCGCGTAGCGGGCGCTGGCGAGCTGGGCCGCAGCGGCGAAGTGATCATGGGCGCTGCCCGCCCCGCCGAGCAGCCGGTCGGCCAGCTCGACGCCGAGGTAGCGCCGCAGCAGGCTGGGGGCGTCAGGGGCGGCGGCGCGGCCGGGCGCTGCGCTGAGCATGGGTTCGGCGTGAGACATCGCGCTCCGCTCGCTATTGCAGATGGCTACTCCCGATGCCGATCATTATATATCTGCCGGGCCGGGGGCGCTGCTCCTCTGGGCGGATCTCTGGGGCATCTCCCCTATTTAACGACAGGAAGATTACAATTCGGTGACAGGGATCAAGCGCGCACCATAAGCCCCGCGCCTCAGCCCCGCCCCTCTTTCCCGAAGTAGATGACCTCTTTCCAGACCGCCGTGATGTCGTCGGCGAAGATCACCACCAGGTCGCCGGGCTCGGCCATGCCCAGGGCGCAGCGGGTGGCCTCCAGCTCGTTCAGCACAGTGATGATCTGCTCGGCGGGCATGCTGGCGGCAGCGGCCGCGCGCATCAGGGCGGCGATCTCGCCGGGCGCGCGCCCGCGCAGGTCGTCGTCCTCCTTGAGGATGAGCGTGTCGAACATGGTGCCGGCGATCGCGCCGACCTCCTGGATGTCCACGTCGCGCCGGTCGCCGGGGGCCGAGGCCATGCCGATCACCCGCTGGTAGGTGGGCCGCAGGCGCTGCACCAGGTCGCGCATCGCGCTGAAGGCCGCCGGGTTGTGGCCGTAGTCCACCAGCACGCGGAAGGGGTGCTCGTCGAAGATGTTCAGCCGACCGGGGGCCTGGTAGAAGCTGGTGGTGAAGGTGCGCAGGCCCTGGCGGATATTCTCGATGCTAACGCCGTGGGCGTAGGCGACGGCGGTGGCGGCCAGGGCGTTGGCCACGTTATGTCGAGCCTTGCCCTCCAGCGTGGCCGGGATCAGGTGTGTCCAGAGCAGCGGGATGTACTGCTCCTCATCGTAGATCGCGATCATCTCGCCGCGCACGCCGGGCTGGAGCACGACCGCTGCGCCGCCGCCGGCAATATGCTCCTTCACCAGATCGCTGGCCGTCTCGCCGCCGTGCATGCTGAAGTAGATGATGCGGCCCTCGGCCTGCTCGGCCATCGCGGCCACCAGGGAGTCATCAGCGTTGAGCACGCTGGCCCCATCCTCGCGCACCACCTCGACCACGAGGGACTTCACCGCAGCCAGATCATCGAGGGAGTTGACGCCGCGCAGGCCCAGGTGGTCGCTCGAGATATTCAGCACGCAGCCGACATCGGACTTGTCGTAGCCGAGGCCCTCGCGCAGGATACCGCCGCGGGCCGTCTCAAGCACCGCCGCGTCGACGGTGGGGTCTTTGAGCACCATGCGCGCCGACCAGGGGCCGGTCATATCGCCCTTCATGTAGAGCTGACCATCGATATAGATGCCGTCGGTGGTGGTGAGGCCGACGCGCGAGCCGGTCATCTTGAGGATGTGGGCGACCATGCGGGCGGTGGTGGTCTTGCCGTTGGTGCCGGTGATCGCCATGATCGGCACGCGGGAGGGCGTGCCGCGCGGGAAGAGCATGTCGATCACGTTGCGGGCGACATTGCGCGGGGTGCCCTCGGAGGGCTGGAGGTGCATGCGGAAGCCGGGGCCGGCGTTCACCTCGACAATCCCACCCCCGACATCACGCAGGGGCTGGGTGATGTCGGGGGTGATGATATCGATCCCAGCGACATCGAGGCCGACGATCATCGCGGCGCGGCGAGCGATCTCGCGGGTCTCGTAGTGGATCTCGGTGGTGCGGTCGATCGCGGTGCCGCCGGTGGAAAGGTTGGCCGTGCTGGCCAGGTAGAAGACCTCGCCGGGCGCGAGCACCGTGGCGGTGGTGTAGCCGGCGCGCTGGAGCAGCAGCTCCGACTGGTGGTTGAGCTTGATCCGGGTGAGCACCTTCTCGTGGCCGAAGCCGCGGCGCGGGTCGCGGTTGATGATCTCGATCAGCTCGGCGATGCTGTGCTGGCCATCGCCGACGACGTGGGCGGGCACGCGCTCGGCCACCGCCACCACCTCGCTGTTAATCACCAGCACACGGTAGTCCTTACCGTGAAGGAAGGTCTCGACGAGCACGGACGAGCTGTACTCGGCGGCGATCTCGTAGGCGCGAACGACCTCCGCGACGCTGGTGAGGTTGAGCGAAATGCCGCGGCCGTGGGAGACATCGAGCGGCTTGACGACCAGCGGGAAGCCGAGGCCCTCGGCGGCGGCGGCGGCGGCCTCGGCCGAGCGCACCAGCGTATGGCGCGGGGTGGGCACGCCGACATCGGACAGCAGGGTGATCGTCAGCTCTTTATCGGAGGCCGTCTCCACCGCAATATTGCTGGTGCGACCGGTGACCGAGGCGCGGATGCGCTGCTGATACTTGCCGTAGCCGAGCTGCACCAGGCTCTGGTCATCAAGGCGGATGGCGGGGATATCGCGCTTGCGGGCCTCATTCACCAGCGAGGCAGTGGTGGGGCCGAGGATAATATCCTGGGCGCGCGAGATCAGATCATCGCGCTCGGCGGCGAAGTCGAAGGCGGCGCGCTCAGCGGCGGGCAGGGCGCTAGGCAGGTCGGGCGGCAGGATCGAGCGGATGAGCCGCAGGGCCAGGTCGCCGGCCTCATGGCCCACCTGCTCCTCAAGGTACGAGTAGACCACATAGTAGACGCCGGGCCGGTCGGGCACCGAGCGCGTCTTGCCATAGGAGACATCGGTGCCGGCCAGACACTGGAGCTCGATGGCGATATGCTCGGTGATATGGCCGATCCAGGTGCCCTCGCGCAGGCGGCGGATGAAGCCGCCGGGCTCGCCGTAGGAGCAGCCATGATCATGGAGGGTGGGGATACGCTCGAGCAGCGCGTCAGAGAAGCCGAGCAGCTGCGTGGACGGGTACGCCTCAAGCTCCTCAAGGTCGAGCGTCATGCGGATAACGGGGCGGTAGCCGTAGGGGTTTGGGCCGCGGTAGACCCGCACTTCTTCCACGCGCATAGAACTCTCCAGATAGCATTAGGGTACGGCGAAGCCCCGCGCCGACAGCGATGATGGGGGTGAGCGGCCTGGCCACTCACCCCCATCATCGCTATCTTATTTATTCGGCGCACAGGCCGGCGGCTGAGTCAGCCAGGGCGAGAAGAGGATATTGCTCCCCACCGAGTCGCCGCGGCCCTGCGGGTTCGCGTTGGGCTCATACGGACCAGACGCATCGCCCCACCAGTTGTTGCGCATATCGATCAGCACCTCGCTGGTAGCGCCGCGGCCGAGGCCATACTTGAGATAGGTCGGGATCACCGGCGAGATATGCTCATCAACGAAATTATTCGCGAGCGCCAGGCTCAGCGGCGGGACGCCGTTCGGGTTCACCTGCACCGTCTGCGTACGCAGGCCAAAGCCGGGGCCGTCGCCGACCAGGGCGTTACATACGACGCTGCCCTGGAGCGGCCCGTTGGTGATCATCTGCAAGTTCGGCGTGCCGCCGCGGATCAGGTTGCCGCTGATATCGAGGACGAGGCTGTTAAAGGTGCTCTGGTTGGCAACCCGCACCATCGGCGCGCCGTCGCTGAGCCGGTTGCCGCCGATCCGGTTACTCTGGAGCGTGACCATAGTGCCGCGGGCGTAGGAGGCATCGAATGCCGATCCGAACGGCACGTCGTTGCCAGAGATCTCCGTATCCCGCAGCTCAATCTTCGTGTCGGTGATCAGGATGCCGCCGCCATTATCGCTGATCCAGCTGCTGCGCACCACCAGCTCGCTGCCATCGACCGCCATCACCGTGCCGCCGGCGCCGCCGCCGCGCACCTCGGTGTTCTCCATCACAACAAAGCTATTGGGGCGGCCAAAGATGCCGCTCCAGCGGGCGCGGGAGCTGCCCACAAAGCGCACATGCTGGCCGGGCAGGCCAAGGGCGAGCAGGCGCGCGCCGTCCACATACAGCGAGACGCCGGGGTCGAGGCGCACCTCAACGCCGGGCTCAATGATCAGCTCAGCGCCGGGCGCGAGCTGCAGATCGCGGCGCACGATGATCGGGCTCTGGCCAACCGACCAGCGCACATTGCCTTCTAGCACATCGACCGGTGGCGTGGTGGGCAGCACTGGTGCATCCGTCGGCGTCGGCAGTGGCTCCTTCGGTGCATCCGGCGGGTTTGTAGGTTGAAACGGAGGTAACGTTGGCTGGAAGGG
>JBAXES010000094.1:0-10319 GCA_037140315.1 Chloroflexales bacterium | reverse complement strand
GGGCGCGGATCGCCGCCTGGGAGGAGGCGAGCGGGGCGAGGGCCGAGCTCACCGCAAGCCCCGACGCGCGGATCGCCGAGCTGCTTGAGCAGGAGCGGCCCAACCTCCTGCTGGGCGCCAGCGCCGAGGGCGAGATCAGCATCGGCCGACTCGCCGCGTACCCCGACGCGCTGCTCGCCGGCCTGCTGGTGGCCGAGATGGTCGCCCGCAGCGGGGGCAGCCTACGTGCCATGATCGACTCGCAGCGCGAGCTGCTCAAGTAGCGCGGCAATCTATGCGTACTATCATCATGCGCAGAATCACCCGGATCGGCCATCTCGTCGTCCCGATCACGCTGAGCGCGGTAGGCGGCACGGCGCTGCTCTTCGGCGTAGCATCGCTGCTGGCCATCCAGCTCAGACCCCTGGTATGGCGCGATACGCTGCTGATCCTCGCCGGGGTCGCCGCCCTGGGCCTCGGGGTCTGGCAGCTCAGCGGGCTGACGATGCTGCCGATCCGCGAGGGCATATCGAGCCCCGACGGCGAGCTCGTGTTCGGCTTCGGCCGGGCCGGCGCGCCCCCCCAGGTGGTGGTGCTCTCCGGCGGCGCCGGCATTCTGGTGCTGGCCAGCCTCGGCGACCACGTGACTCGCATGACCTGCATTGTGCCGGCCCAGGACCCGGTGGAGTACTACTATCGGGCGGCCGGGCTGTTCAACTTCCAGAACGTCTACTATGTCGTGCCCGCGCCCGTGCCGCTCGATGTGCTGGCCGACCTTGATGACGGCACGACGTTCGATGTGCGCCAACTGGGGGCGAACCAGCAGATCGCCGAGCGCCACGTGAAGCGGCTCTACCTGCGCGACCCCGCCGCCGCCGCCACGCCCCTGCCGCGCCTGGTGTCCGAGGCGATCCGCGACGCCGACGCGATCATCCTCGGGCCGGGCAGCCTGTTCGAGAGCGTGCTGCCCAACATGCTGATCGATGCGTTCCGCGAGGCGGTAGGCAAGAGTGCCGCGCGCAAGCTCTACATCTGTAACCTGATGACCGAGCCCGGGCGCACCACCGGCTTTAGCGTGGCCGACCATATCCGCGAGATTAAGCGCTACGCCGGGTTCGCCCCCGACTATGTGCTGGTGAACGTCCAGCGGATCGACTCCGACGTCCATCGGCTCTACGCCGCCGCCCACCAGTCACCTGTCTACCTCTCGCCCGAGGAGTATGAGGAGACGGCGGTGCTGCCGGGCGACCGCGACGGCCAGCGGCGGCTGGTGATCGAGGGCAGCGTCGTGATCGAGGCCGACCTGGCCTCGTCGGTGATCCAGTACACCGCCACCCTAGAGAACCCAGATCAGAGCCGGGCGGTCCACGTGCTCCGCCACGACGCCGATAAGCTCACCGCCACCGTGCTCGAGCTCCTGCGGCGAACCTAACGTGAATGCTAAATGTTGAATGTTGAATGCTGAATGGTCAGCATTCAACATTCAACATTCAACATTCAACATTACAATATGACCCTGATCGTCTTTGAGGATGAGCGCTGGCGCAGCCTCGCCACCATCGCCCAGGCCCGGCCGGTCTTCGAGCTGCGCTGCGGCGGGTTCACCGTGCGCGAGCGGGCCGCCGCCGCGACAGGCATGGGCGCGCTCGGGCTGGCCCGCGCGCACCTGATGGGCTACTACGGGCCGCCGGGCGGCCTGATGGCCATGTACACCGGCGAGCCGGCCGTGCTGGTGAACGGCCGCTGCCTCGACCTGGCCTGGCTGCCCAGGCTGATCGCCGAGCCCGTCAACACGATCTACCTGGCCGACGGCGACCTGATCGGCGCCCGGCTCACCCCGGCCCTCGCCAGCGCAGTGCTCTACTACCTGCGCGACCAGCAGGCCGCCGACGCCCGCGACGAGCTGGCCCGCTTCGCCCACGTCGTCGAGCTGTGCGGCGCCGACGCCCCGGCCCGCATCGTCTACCCCTGGGATCTGATCGCCCAGTCGGGCGAGCAGATCGTGCGCGACTTACCCCTGCTCGGCGCGCGGCTGCCGGCCTACGTCGGCGCCGACCCGAGCGTGGTGTTGCGCGGCACGCATATCTTCGTCGGGCCCGGGGCGCGGCTCGACGGACCGCTGGTGCTCGATGCGCGCGACGGCCCGATCTTCATCGAGGGCGGCGCCCACATCGAGCCGTTCAGCTTTATCCAGGGGCCGGCCTACATCGGCGCGGGGGCCCTGATCGCCAGCGCGCGCATCCGCGGCGAGACGAGCATCGGCCCGGTCTGCCGGATCGGCGGCGAGGTGGAGGCCAGCATCGTGCAGGGCTACTCGAACAAGCACCACGATGGCTTCCTGGGCCACTCGTGGCTGGGCGAGTGGGTGAACATCGGCGCGATGACCACCAACTCCGACCTGAAGAATAACTACGGCCATGTGCGGGTGGCCCTGGAGGGCCTTGGCCAGATCGACAGCGGGGTGATCAAGCTGGGCTGCTTCCTGGCCGACCACGTGAAGCTGGGGATCGGGCTGCACCTCAACGGCGGCACCGTGATCGGCACCGCCAGCAACATCTTCGGCGTCCACAGTGCGCCCAAGACGGTGCCACCCTTCACCTGGGGCGGCGAGATCTTCCGCGAGTACCGCATCGATAACATGATCAGCGTGGCCCGCACGGTGATGGGCCGGCGCAAGCGCGAGCTGGTGCCCGCCTATGAGGCGCTGCTGCGCGCGGTGTTTGACCTGACCCGGCCCAGCCGGGGCGATATGAGCGAGCTGCCCGCGCTGGCGCGGGCAGCCTCTGCGTAGCTATGCCCACGCTCCGCAACATCCCCAGCGTCGACCGGCTGCTGCTGGCCCTGCGCCAGCAGATCGCCGACGCGCCCCACGATCTGCTGCGCGACGCGGCCCGCGCCGAGATCGCGGCCCTGCGCACGGAGGTTCAGGCCGGGGGAAGCCTGCCTGAGACGGGCCTGCTCGACGTGCTCGTCGAGCGGGCGACGGCCCGGCTGACCCGCGATCTCGCCCCCAGCCTGCGCCCGGTGATCAACGCCAGCGGCGTGATCATCCAGACCAACCTGGGCCGGGCACCGCTGAGCGCGGCGGCCCTGGCGGCGATGGCGCGGGTGGGCGCGGGCTACTCAAACCTCGAGTATGACCTGGAGGCGGGCGAGCGCGGCAGCCGCAGCGTCCACCTAGAGGCGCTGCTGCGCCGGCTGAGCGGCGCCGAGGCCGCCCTGGCCGTGAATAATAACGCCGCCGCGATCTACCTGGCCCTGAGCGCCCTGGCCGCCGGTCGCGAGGTGATCGTCTCGCGCGGGCAGGCCGTCGAGATCGGCGGCGGCTTCCGCATCCCCGACGTGCTGCGCCAGAGCGGGGCGTCCCTGGTGGAGGTGGGCACCACCAACCGCACCTACGCCCGCGACTACGCCGAGGCCATCTCTGAGCGCACCGCCCTGCTGCTGCGCGTCCACACCAGCAACTTTCGCCTGGTGGGCTTCGTCCACGAGACGGGGCTGGGCGAGCTGGCCGATCTCGGCCGCGCGCGCGGGGTGCCGGTGCTAGATGACCTGGGCAGCGGCACGCTGCTGCCCACCGCGCCCTACGGCCTGGCCGCCGAGCCGACCGTGCCAGAGAGCGTGGCCGCCGGTGCCGACCTGGTCTCGTTCAGCGGCGACAAGCTCCTGGGCGGCCCGCAGGCCGGCCTGATCGTGGGCCGAAAGGAGCTGGTGGACCAGCTCAAGCGGCACCCGCTGGCCCGCGCCCTACGCCTCGACAAGACGACGATTGCCGGGCTGGAGGCGACCCTGCTGAGCTACCTGCGCGGTCGTGCGACCGAGGAGATCCCGGTCTGGCGTATGATCGCCGCGCCGCTGGGCGAGCTGCGGGCGCGGGCCGCGGCCCTGGCCGGCCGGCTGGCGCAGTCCGGCGTCGGGGCCGCTGTGGCCGACTGTGCCAGCGCGGTCGGTGGCGGCTCCCTGCCCGGCGAGACCCTGCCGAGCGCCGGGGTGGCCCTGGCCCCCGGCCCGCGCGGCGCCGCCGAGCTGGGCCGCCGGCTGCGCACCGGCGAGCCCGCCGTGGTGGCCCGCATCGCCGAGGGCCGGCTGACCTTCGACCTGCGCACGGTGCTGCCCGAGCAGGACGCGGCCCTGGCGGGGGCCATCCTCGCGGCCCGCTAGATCACCCTCCGGTGGGGGTGTGGGGGCGGCTTCGCCGCCAAAACTCAACACCAAGTATGTTTGGGGCGCAGCCCCATGTGCATCAAGTTACGCCCGCATCTGGGCCTTGGGGGCCTGCGGCCCCCCAGAAATAAGCATATGGTTGGTTGAAATTGCCAGCGAAGCTGGCAATTTCAACCAACCATATAGAAGGTTTTAGGGCGGCAGCCCTAAACTTGATGCGGATGGGGCGCAGCCCCTATATTGCCGGGGAGAGCTGCGCGAGGCTGTCGCGCAGCGAGCTGACCCGTACGCTGTTGCCGCGCTCCTCGCCGAGGGTGGCCAGCTGGTGCTTCTTCTGGGCCAGCTCGGCGCAGGCACCATAGAACTGGCGGGATTTCTTTCCTCTGGCGCGAGCCGCGATCTGGGCGCGGATCGAGCAGGCGATGCGGTACTGCTCCGCGCTGATCGTGCCGAGGGCCACCTCCTCGTGCAGGTAGCTGCACATCCAGCGCCGCTCGCGGAAGATCGCCCAGATCACCAGGCCCAGCGCCACCGCCCAGCCCACCCAGTCCACCAGCAGGGTGACGATCAGGCCGCCCAGGCCGAACTGCGCGCTAAGCAGGGTGGCCATGCTGTTGTGCAGGGCGTGTACGAAGACGGCCACGCTCCAGCCGACGAAGGGCGCGATGATCTTGACCGCCCAGCCCCGCTGGAAGCGCGCCACCGCCAGGCCGATCCCGGTGAACGAGGTGTAGACGGCGTGGCCCCAGCCGCCCAGCAGCACCCGCAGGATGAACAGCGAGGCCAGGCCGGACACGCCCTCGGTGACGTAGCCCTGGTAGTAGAGGTAGAGCACGTTCTCGGTTGCGGCAAAGCCGAGGGCGGTGATCGCCGCGTAGACGATCCCGTCCAGCACCGAGTCGAACTCGTAGGGGAAGGCCAGGAAGATGATCAGCACCGCCATGCCCTTCAGGCTCTCCTCGACGAGCGGCGCGAGCAGCGTGGTGCCGGTGATCTCGGCCACGGCCGCGCTGCCGGTGATCATCTGCACGCTCAGCTCAAGCACCATCGTGGCGATGATCGCGCCGACCGTGGCCACCACCGCGCCCCACAGGAAGGCACCGGCGAGCAGATGTAGCGGCTCCTTCTCAAAGCGGTCGAGCCAGTAGACAATCGCGGCGTAGATCAGGGCCGGCCCAAAGCTCAGGGCCACCACGAGGGCGAACACCATCACAGCACCCCTTTGGTGCTCGGCACCGCCCCATCGAGCCGCGGGTCGAGGCGGGTGGCGGCGTCGAGCGCGCGCCCGAATGCCTTGAAGATCGCCTCAACCTTATGGTGGTCGTTGCGCCCGTAGAGCACCTGGGCGTGCAGGTTCAGCCGCCCGTGGGTGGCGACGCTCTCCAGCAGGTGGAAGATCAGGTCGGTGCCGAGCTGGCCCACCCGCGGGGTGACAAAGTCGGCCTGCACCACGCAGTAGGGCCGACCGCCGAGGTCTACGGCCACCAGGGCCAGCGCCTCATCCATCGGCACAAAGCTATGCGCCGTGCGGACGATCCCGCGCCGCTCGCCGAGGGCCTCGTCGATGGCGCGGCCCAGGCAGATGCAGGTGTCCTCGGCGGTGTGGTGCTCGTCGATGTGCAGGTCGCCCTGCGCGCGCACCTCAAGGTCGAACAGGCCGTGCTTCGCCCAGAGGATCAGCATGTGGTCGAGGAATCCGACGCCGGTGCTCACGTCGGCCTTGCCCACGCCGTCGATGCGCAGGCTCAGGGTGATCGCGGTCTCGCCGGTGGTGCGGCTGATGGTGGCTGTGCGTTCCATAATGTTGAATGCTCAATGTTGAATGCTGAATGCTGAACACTCAACATTCACGATTCTTGCTTCGCTCTTGCGAGAACCCCTCGGGGTAGCGACGGCGCAGCTTCTCGATATTCTGGGCCATCACCTCGCCCACGCCCACGCCGAGGGCGTCACAGGCCAGGGCGACATACCAGAGCACGTCGCCAAGCTCCTTGCGCAGCTCGGCCTCGTCCATGGCGTGGCCGTGGAAGGCGGCCTTCTTCAGGGTGTCGGCGAACTCGCCGGCCTCGCCACATAGGCCGAGGGCGGCGTTCAGCAGGCGCTCGCGGCGCTCGCGGCCGGGGGCCTCGGTGCGTAGGGCCAGGGCCTGGTACTCGTTGGCGTCCATAGGCTCCTTTGTATGGGACAGGGAACAGTTCAACATCTGAATCTAGCGGTTATCTGAGTGTAGTGCGACCCCTGTTCCCTGTTCTCTGTTCCCTCTGAGCTACCGCACCACCTGGGGCGAGTAGTCCACGCGCGGGTGA
Organism: Chloroflexales bacterium; assembly: GCA_037140315.1. Classification (GTDB taxonomy): domain Bacteria; phylum Chloroflexota; class Chloroflexia; order Chloroflexales; family Chloroflexaceae; genus Oscillochloris. Next base: position 3,870 of record JBAXES010000094.1, on the reverse strand, counting down.
TAGATGCTCTGGAGGCTGATCACAAAGGCGTGCTTGATCAGCGACAGCTCACGCATCGTCAGGGGCGACTCGTCGAGCTCGCCCTCGCGCACGCGGGTGTTGATAATCGACTGCACGAGGTCGTCGAGGGTCTGGGCGCCGTTGCCGTTGCCATTGGCGAGCGGGTCGCCGTGGGAGCCGACGGCGAGGAGCTTGCCGTTCTGGGCCTTCGAGCGCACCGTGGCCTCCACCGAGTCGGCCAGCATGAGGATGCCCTGCTCGCGGGTCTGCGGGCGCGGGCCGGGGTAGCGGAAGTCGCACTGGTCGACGCTATCCTGAAGCTGGAGGGCCTGCTGGTAGAAGTGGCGGATGAGTCCGGTGCCGTGGTGGGTGGCAATGAAGTCGGTGATCTGCTGAGGCAGGCCGGCGGCATGGGCCATCTTCACGCCCTCGCGGACGTGGTCGACAATGATCTGCGCGCTCGTCTGCGGGTCGAGGTCGTTATGCACATTCTCGCGGCCCATCTGGTTGTCGGTGAAGAAGTAGGGCCGGACAGTCTTGCCGATATCGTGGTAGTAGGCGGCCACGCGGAGCAGCAGGGCGTCGGCGCCGACGGCCTCGGCGGCGGCCTCGGCCAGGTTGCCCACGGCAACGCTGTGGTAGTAGGTGCCGGGGGCCTCGCGGATCAGCTTGCGCAGCAGGGGCCGCGAGGGGTGGGCCAGCTCCATCAGCTGGAGCGGGGTCACCTGGCCGGCCGCCCGGCTGACCAGGTTGAACACGCCGAGGGAGAGGATGGTGGAGAGGCCGCCGTTCATGCCAGCGAAGAGCACGGTGGACAGGGCCATGCCGCCCAGGTCGGCGGATCGGACGGTCGGCTGCTCCAGCATCCAGAAGGCCACCTCTGATGCGGCGACGGTCAGGCCGACGAGGAAGCCGGCGATCACGAATGCGATCATATGCTCGGCGTTGCGCACGGCGAAGATCGCCACCGTGCAGCTGGCGAGCAAGGTGAAGGCCAGGGGCAGGCCGTTATTCTGCATCACGCCGATGGCGATGCAGAGCATGGCGGATGCGGCCAGGCCGAGGCGTCCGTTAAAGACTACGGCGATGATGATCGCCAGGCTGGCGAGGGGCCAGAGGAAGACGCTCTCGCCGGCAAGCGGCAGGATCAGCCGGGTGGCGATCAGGGCCGAGTCGAGCAGGCAGATGATCACCAGCAGCGAGCGCGGCCGCCAGACCAGATCGCCCTGGAAGACCAGGCTGTAGCCGATAAAGCCGGCGGCCAGCAGCGCGGCGATGATGCCGTGCCCGGCGATGCCGAGCCAGCTGAGCGTCAGGGGCATGGCCCCGGTCTGCTGGAGCTTCTCGATGGTCTCGGGGCGGACGATCTCGCCGACGCGGACGATGCTCTCGCCGGCGAGGACCCGCACCTGCTGCGGGGGCACCTTGTCGCGGGCGCTCTGGCGGCGTGTGGCGGTGGCCTTCTCGTCGAGGGTGCGGTTCACCAGCAGAAACGACTGGGTGAAGAAGAGAGCCAGGTTGCGCTGAGGGGCGGTGAGGCTGGTCGTGGCGAGCCAGTAGGTGAGCCAGCGCTCACGCAGGTCGATCAGGGCCTGCTCATCGATGGCGTAATCGTAGCGGTTCAGGGCGCGGTTGTAGAGGTTGGTCGTCTCCTGGCGCAGGGTGTTCCAGCTCGCGTCATCGAGGGCCAGGATCAGGTCGGCGCGCTCGGGCGAGAGGGCGACCGAGGCGTTGGGCAGTGCAGACAGCCGGGCCAGCCGGCTCGCCCGGCTGAGGGCGGGGTCGCTGCGCACGCTGCCGACCGTGTCGAGCAGGGCGCTGAGGGCGTCGCGCTGCGTGATCGGGGTCTGCGGGTCGTACAGATAGACCAGGTTCTCCGGGCTGGTCTCGGCCTGGGCCTGGCGCTCGGCGGTGAGCACATCGCTGACATAGACCGCGCCGTGGGGCGCGACGATGCTCTGCGGGCTGGGCTGTCCCACCTCAAGCCGGCCATACTCGCCGGGCAGGCTCAGGGTGAGGGAGGCCCAGATCCCGACCAGCAGCAGGAGTCCCTCCAGGCCGAGCACCAGCGGCGTGCGGCGGGAGAGTGCGAGGATCGGACGCATGGGGCGCGCTGATGGGAGGCTGGCGATCCATCGGCGCAGCGTGGTGTTCATGTCAGCTGCCTGCAAGCAACTCGCGCGCCACCTGGCTGAGCAGCCGGCCCTCAGCGCGGCCCTTGAAGCGCTCCATCAGGGCCGGCATGAGCTTGCCCATGCTGGAAGGGCCGCTCAGCCCCAGCTCGGCGATCAGGGCGGCCACGGCGGGGCGCAGCTCATCGATGCTGAGCTGCGTGGGCAGGTAGCCCTCCAGGATGGCGGCCTCGGCGTCCTCGGCGCCGGCGAGATCCTCGCGGCTCGCCTTGCGGTAGATCTCGGCGGCGTCGCGGCGGCGCTTGATCTCCTTGGCGCTCACCGCCTCGGCGGACGGCTCGTCGAGGGCGGCGTGCGCGTCGGCCGAGATCGCGGCCAGGGCCGCGTCGCGGACCCCGGCGTCGTCGGCGTGCTGGGCCTCGATCGCGCGGGCGGCCGCGTCGTAGCGCTGCTTGGCCCCCTCAAGCTGGGCCGACTGGAGGGCGGCCCGCGTGGTGCGGATCACATCGACGCGGGCCTTATCGCCGCCGCGCATGGCGTCCTTCAGGTCGCTGGTCAGTCGCTCTTGTATTGACATCGGGCACCTCATCATTCCGAATGATATTCTTTGTTGCTATTTGGCGGCGAAGCCGCCAAATAGCAACAAAAAGAACTTACAATTTCACCTGGCGCGGGAAGATCCGCAGCTTCTCGGCGGTGATAATCGCGCGGATCTGCCCGGCCGCCTCATCGAGCCGCGACTCCTGGTTGATCACCACGTAGTCGAAGTGGCAGGCCTGCTCAAGCTCGTGGGCGGCCACGGCCAGGCGGGCCTCGATCTCCTCGGGGCTCTCGGTGCGGCGCAGGGTCAGGCGGCGGCGCAGTTCGCCCAGCGAGGCCGGGGCCAGGAAGATAAACACCGCCTCAGGCGCGATCTTCTTGACCGTCGCCGCGCCGTCCACATTGATCCGCAAGATCACATCGCGGCCGCTGGCGATCGCCTGGCGCACCTCGAACTTCGGGATGCCCTTATACTGTCCGTAGACATCGGCCCACTCCAGCAGTTCATCCTCACGGATCATCTGCTCGAAGCGCTCGGTGCTGACAAAGTGGTAGTCGAACCCGTCGATCTCGCCGGGGCGCTTTGGTCGGCTGTTGGCGGTGACGACGAAGTGGAACGGGAAGCCCAGCTCGCGCATGCGCATCAGCACCGAGTCCTTGCCCACGCCCGAGGGGCCTGAGATGACGACGAGCAGCGGCGCGGCGGGGTTCCCCTCCAGCAGCGGATTGAGCGACCTGGTCATGGTATCCTTACAATGATGAACGACGAAGGGTGAAGGATGAAGGATGAACCCTCAACCTTCAACCCTCATCCTTCAACCTTCATCCTTAACACTATGTACTTCGACGCACTGACCATTGCGGCGGTGGCCGACGAGCTGCGCGACACGATCCTCGGCGGGCGCATCCAGCGCGTGCTCCAGACGGGGCCGCTCAGCGTCGGCCTGGAGATCTACAGCCGCGGCCAGCGCCACCAGCTGCTCGCCTCGGCCCACCCCCAGCTCGCCCGCGCCCACCTGGTGCGCGCCCGGCTCACCCGCGGCGTCGAGCAGGACACGCCGCTGCTCCTGCTGATGCGTAAATACATCCTGGGCGGTCGGGTCATCGCCGTGGAGCAGCCGGCCCTGGAGCGAATCCTCCTGCTTAGTATAGCCAAACGGGCAGAGACGTGCAACAGGGGTCAGGGGATGGGGGACGG
>JBAXES010000093.1:0-10333 GCA_037140315.1 Chloroflexales bacterium | reverse complement strand
GCCCGCCATTGCCACCTCACCCAGACCCTGCGGCGAGCGCCTGGGTGAGCCCGGCACCCTTGTCGGCAGCATAGACCCCTTCGCTACGCCACGAGATCTGTCCGCTGCGATCGACGAGCAGGATCGTGATGGTCTCCGGGCTGCGGATCTGGAGCGCCGCGATGACCTTCGCCACATTGGTGTAGACGGTCAGCGTGCGCTCGCGGACGGCCTCGTGCAACTGGCCGAGGAGCTGGAGCTTCGCCAGGCTGCCGTTGTCCGCGCTTGCCGGCATTGCTGCTGGTGGATACGGTGCCGGATAGGGCGGGTACGGCTGAACCTGCGGAGCCTGCTGGGCCGCATTACTGCCAAACAGATAGCCCATGCCGCCCGCCAGCAGCGTCGACAAAAGCGGCGACCCCATGCCCATGCCGCCCATGCCCATGCCGCGACCCATCATCGGGTAGCCACATCGTCGGCGGTCAGCAGGCCCGTGAGGTCGCCCACGATGCCGCTGTAGCGCGGCACATCGGTTGGGTTCACGTCGCGCACCTCCCGCGTGATCGCCGTGCCATCGGCATGTGTGTGGACAAAGAGCAGATCCACCACCCGCAGGTGCCCAGCGCTGTGGATCGTGTGGAGCGCCGGCAGGACGGTGTGCGTAAATTGATCGTCGGGTACGCCGATCACCACGTATTCGAGTGGCCCAATATCCATCGTTGTTCTCCTCCTATTCCGTGACCCGTCTGAGGGAGTGGTGCGAGGGTCTACCGTAGGCTCGCCCCGACGGTCCGACCACGCAGCAGCATGTGGTCTTCCTGGCGTGATTGGCGCATGGCTTGGTCTACGCGCGGGCCAAGGTCGATGATCTGGACGTACAAATCGCGGCCCGCGTTCGCAAGCTCTGCGGCAAACGACAGCTCGTCGCACAGCACGTGGACGATGGCGTCGAGCGGAAGTGCGCTCGCGCGGGCCTGAGCGACGAGATCGCTCAGCTGTGCGACCAGCGTATCAAGGGTAATCTTGGGCGCGGGATGGCGGGCCGCCAACGGGTTGAAGAGCTGACAGATTGGGCAGGTGACACCGGCCCTGCCCTTGCCAGGCAGATTCAGTGGCGTGCCACAGTTGGCGCAGCCGAGATCGCTGGCGGTGGCGGTCACCATGGAGACGCGATGCTTGAGCGTGCTGCGGGCCTCCTCATGAAATACGATCTGCGTTACCATAGGTGTTATCCTCGGCAGTAGTAAAAGGAGACTCAGCGTAGCATAGGCGAGGCAAATCGGAGGGCCCGCCGCTACCGCTTCTCCTGATCATTGGCGGCCTGGGCGGCCACAAGCCAGAAACGCCGCGCGCTCTCGTTGTCGTCACTTCCCTCGGCTGCGCGCATCAGCATTCCGGCGGCATACTGCATCTGCCGCAGCTCCTCGGGCCGCCCCTCCAGCCGGCCCAATGCGATTTCGTGCTCCATATACCCAATGATCTGGTCGATGGTGACCATCATCACTCCTTTGCTGGTTAAGTAGCTGGCAGCTCTCCGCACGCGCCTCCAGCGCAAGGGCGATCGGCAGGCGGCGCACGCTGCCGTAGGCCTGGATCTCCTGGCCATGCTGATGGAACTGAGGCTGCCCCCCGTGGTTTACGCCCTGGGCGACAAGCGATGTTTCGTTGGTGTTGGTCATACCGTTACATTCCTCTCTTACGATGCTTCACGCGGTCATGGGTGAGTCTAGCAGGCCCGCGCCCAGCGGTATGAAGTTCGCTCATCACGCACGACCGGCCACGGGATCGGGAGCCGCGCCGGGGAGGCGCACCAGCCGCACCAGCCGCACGGCCAGCCCGACGATCTCCTCAACGCGCAGCTGTGCGCCGGGGATGCTCACGCGGTCGCCCACCTGGGCCGGCCGACCCAGCAGCGTCACCACGAGGCCGCCAACCGTCTCGACCGCAGCCAGCAGCGCTTCAGGGAGCACGAGATCGGTCAGCTCGCGCAGGTCAGCGAGCTGCATGTCCCCACGGATCAGCAGCTCGCCCGGCGCCACCTCACGCAGGCGCGGTAGCTCACCGCCATCGAACTCGTCGTGTACCTCGCCGACCACCTCCTCCACCAGATCTTCCAGCGTGACCACGCCCGCCGTCCCGCCATACTCGTCGATCACCAGCGCGATCTGCGCCCGGTCGCGCTTGAACGCGGCCAGCACCCGCCCGATCTGGGCCGTCTCCGGTACCACCGGGATGGGGCGAATGAGCGACTGCAGGTCGAGCGGGCCGGGCTGCGCCATCTGGCGCGTGATCGCCTCTTTGATCAGCACGACCCCGACGATGTGATCCAGATCGCCGCGATACACGACGATCCGGCTGCGGGCGGCGGCGGCCAGGCGCTTCGGCAGCTCGCCCGACGGCGTCGTGATCGGCAGGGCCGTGATCCGCGTGCGCGGCGTCATCACCTGGCTCACGTGGCGGTCGCCGAAGTCGAAGATGTTGTGCAGCAGGCGCTCCTGCTGGTCGGAGATTAGCCCGCCCTCGGCGCTCTCGGCCACCACCAACTCCAGCTCCTCCGGCGAGTAGCGCCGGCGCTCCAGCGTGGTCGGGATGCCCAGGAGCCGCAGGATCGCACTGCTGATCGCATTGAGCACAAACACGGTCGGCGCGAAGATCCGCTGCATCACGCGCATCGTGCCGGCGAGGCCAACGGCGGTGCCCTCGGCGGAGCGCAGGGCCAGTGACTTCGGCACCATCTCGCCCACCACCACGTGGGCGAAGGTCATCAGGGCCAGCGCGCTGGCCACCGCGATGCCGTCGGCCACCGCGACGCCCATCCCGAAGCGCTGCTGGAGCGGTGCTGCGACCCAGTGCGCCACGGTGGTCTCGCCATACATGCCCAGGCCCAGGCTCGCCAGCGTGATCCCGATCTGCGCGGTGGCGAGGTAGCGATCCTGCTGATGGGGGTTGTCCAGCATGCGCTTGAGGTCGATCGCGGTGCGGTCGCCCGCCGCCGCCAGCTGCGTGATCCGGGTCGGGCGCACCGCGATTATGGCGAACTCGGCCGCCACAAAGAGCCCGTTGATCAGGATGAGGGCCAGAATGATCAGGCTCGGGACAACGTAGGTGTCCATCAGCGCGCCTCCGGCGCCGCGCTGTCGGCACTCGCGGCAGGCGGGACAATGCCGACTTGCGTTACCGCGAGCCCATTGGTGGCCGCGACGTAGAGCGTGACCCCGCCGATGGTGACGACATCGTCCACGCGTGGCGCCCGGCCAAGGGTGTCGGTGATCAGCCCGCCGAGGGTATGCACGCCAGCCGCGGGGAGCCGCAGGCCGAAGGTCGTATTCACTTCATCCAGCGCCATATCGCCGGGCAGCGCAACGCGCCCATCTGGGCCTGTGGTCATGGCCAGGGGCTCGGCGTCGAACTCGTCCTCCACATCGCCGAAGATCTCCGCGATCAGGTCTTCGACCGTGATCATGCCGGCGGTGCCGCCATACTCATCGAAGACGATCGCCACATAGCTGCCCTCCTGGCGCAGGCGGTTCCACACCACGGTGGCCGAGGCCGACGCGGGCACGAAGGGCACCTGCCGCAGCACCGACTGCACCTCGTGCGTCCCGGCGACATACAGCCGGTACAGGTCACGGATATGGACGATGCCGGCGATCACATCGATGCTCGCGCGGTAGAGCGGGATGCGCGAGTAGCCCGCGCGCACCGCGAGGGCGAGCAGCTCGGGCACCGGGGTCGCGAGCGGCGCCGCCGTGAGCTGCGTGCGCGGCACCATCACCTGTGCCGCGCGTAGCTCGCTAACGTGAAAGGCGTTGCTCAGGAGCTCGCGCTCATCGCGGTCGAGCAGGCCGCCCTTGGTGCTCTCGGCCACCAGCAACTCGATCTCGTCTGGGGCGTGGACATGAGTGTGGCTGCCGGCAGCTTGCACGCCGAGGGCGCGCAGGATGAGCGCGGCGGTCCCATTGAACACGACGATCAGGGGGCGGAAGAGTATGGTCGACCAGCGGATCGGCAGCACCGTAGCCAGGGCCGTCTGCTCCGGGTAGCGCAGGGCAATCGACTTGGGCACCAGCTCGCCGAGGACGACCGTGAGCGTGGTCAGCGCCACCAGGACGACGATCGTACTGATGGATCTGGCCACCGCCTCCCCACCCAAGCCGACGAGCAGTGGCGTGAGCTCTCCCGCGATGGTGGACTGGCCATAGGAGCCGAGCACCAGGCTGGCCGCCGTGATGCCAAGCTGGCTGGCGGCGATCGCCGTGTCGAGCTGATGGCTATCCTCGATGATCGGCGCGAGCATGATCGCGAATCGGTTGCCGGCTGCGGCCTGCTGCTGGATCTTCGCCTTGCGCGCGCTGACCGTGGCGAGCTCCGCCGCGACATAGAGCGCGGTCAGCGCGATCATCACCACGGTCACGATGATGACGAGAAGCACGGTACTCATAGGCGATCACGATACCTCGTTGAGGATCATCCACTCGGCCTCGCTCCACGCGCCGCGCGGCGGGGTGGGTGCTGTTGCGCGCGCTGCGCTGCGAAGCTGGGTCACCTCGTGCTGCAGCGCCATAGTGCGTTGCCGCAGCCGCAAGATGATCGTGATCGCCGCGTGCTGGAGCTCCAGGTCGTCGCGCAGGCGGCGGGCGCGGCGCAGCTCGCGCAGGTCGCCCTCACGCTGCGCCTCGCCCAGGCTGATCAGCCCGTGGTCGAACAGGTCGCGCACAAGCGCTGCCGGCAGCCCGATCTGGGCGGCGAGCTGATCTAGGGTCGTAGTATCGGTGGACATCGATCACCTCCCCCCCGCCGTGGCGGGCTGACGGGCGCGCTGGAGCGTTTGTAACGTCTCGACTTCGCTAAGGAGCTGCTGCTGGGTTATCTGCATCCCCTGATGCAGCGGTGTGTCCGGTGTGCTGTAGGTGAGCGCCCGCTCCAGGCTATCCGCCACGTCGAGCATGCTGAGGACGAGGCGCTGTACCTGCTGGTTGACCTGCGTGGCCACCTCGCGCGTCGTGTGCTTGCGCGTGTTGTCGAGTGCAGCGGCGGCGCGCAGGTAGTGGTCGTTGAGCGTCGCGACCTCCTGCTGCGCCGCGTCCAGCGCCTGTTGGTAGTCCGCCAGGCTCGTGGGCTGCGCGCGCGGCACGGTCGTTGTCCCGTTGCTCATGATCGCTCCTTCGTATCACCGTCATCGCCCGTGCCCTCGCCCGCGTAGAAGTCGCGCGCCTCGGCCAGCAGCTGGTTCTCAGTGAGCGCCTCGACATCAACCACGACCGCGCCGACGATACGATCGGCAGTCTCCACGTGGTGCTTGGTCAGATAGCGCACCAGATGCACCATCGCGCTGGAGGTGCCTTTGCCATTGCCGAAGATCACCAGCGCGCCCGCATCCCGTACCAGCGCCGCGATGCCCGCGTAGTACTGCGGATCTTCGGGTGCCCGCTGGCCTTGGAAGTGGCCGGCGGTGTGGTGCAGGTGGTGCAGCTCGCCCCGCGGGTCGTACGGGCGCAGGGCCGTGGGCTGGGTTCCCGTGAACTCCGTCGTATAGACGCGTGTCTCGTGGTGATCAATCACCACCAGCATGTGAGGATGTGTCATCGCCAGGGTCTCCTTGCTGATGCGGCTCGGTGGGCGCAACGGTGGTGGGGCGTCACGCGTCATCGTGGCTGAGTCTAGCAGGCATATGCCATATGGGTATGAAGGTTGTTCATCACGTGATGAACAACCTTCATACCCCCATGCCTGCGGTGGGCCATACTGGTAGCCACGCGGGCAGCTTCTGCCCACGCGAGTATGAGGTAGAGGAACCAGTATGATGATAGACACAGAATTAGTCGTGACGAATTTCGATGGCGAGGGCGCGGCCAGCGCCGCGTATGCAGCGCTCCTGCGGTTAGAGCGGGAAGGCGGCATTGCGATCCTAGACGCCGCGACCCTGGTCAAGCACCCCGACGGGGCATCCGAGATCCGCGACTCGCAGAACGTAGACGCGCGGCACGGTGCGTATTTCGGCGCCATCAGCGGTGCCCTGATTGGGCTGGTCGGCGGCCCGGCCGGCGCGCTGATCGGGTCGGTTGCCGGTGCCGCCACCGGCGCGGCCACGGCGAGCCTGATCGACCTCGGCTTTCCGAGAGAGAATCTTCAGGCCCTCGATGAGCAGCTCGCCCCCGGCAACTCGGCGCTGGTCGTGCTGATCGAATCGACCTGGCATGACCAGCTCGATACGACGCTGGATAGCTTCGATGGCCAGCGCACCCGGCGCAGCCTGCACGCGGGGCATACTGGGCAGCTCGCGACCGCCATGTTCTGGCAGGAGGTCGCCAAGCTCCGTCAGGAGGATGCGCGCGCCTGGACCGCGCTGCTCGCGCAGTTCGACACCGACATCGCCCAGATGGATGCCCAGATCGGCCAGGAATCGCAGCTGATTCGCGCCGAGCAGTCCACTCTGCGGGAGCGGCGCGACGCGAAGCGGCAGGAGCTTGAGCAGAAGATCCAGTCCCGCATCGATCAGCTGCGTACGACGATCACGCATGGCCGGGCGGAGCTCGCCGACAGCGCGACTGAGGCGCGCGCCAAAATCGTGGCCCAGATCGCCATCCTTGAGGCGACGATCACCACGACATGGCAGCAGCTGGAGGCCAGTTGGCACACCCAGCAGGCGGAGTGGCAGCGCGATCTCCAGGCCATGCAGGCGCGTGCGGCGCAGGCCACCGCGGCGGCGAAGGCCAGTATCGACACACAGATTGCCGCACTTAACGCCAAGCGCCAGACGGCCCAGCAGGAGTGGGGACGGCGCACACGCGCCGCGGCGGCCGCCGTCCAGGATCTCAACGCTGGCGCACGCGAGGCCCGGGCGGATCTGCGGCAGGCACGCGCGCACGCCGCGACCGAGTTCAAGTAGCGCCATCGCCCTCTATGATACAACAAGCGGGTGGTACGCCGCAGCGCTGCGGCGTACCACCCGCTGTGAGTTTCCGGTCGCGAGCGCGGGCAAGGCGCAAACGCTCGCAACGCGGCACCGCGCTGGTTGCTCCATCCGCAGCGCCATCGACGCCCAGGCCAACGCCCTGCGCGACGCTCAAACTGCCTATAGCGCCGCCCACTGGGACTATCAGTACGTTACGCAGAACGGCACCGACCCGCGCAGCGGCCTGCCCCTGAGCGACGCCGCCGAGCGCGATTTCGCTAGTCCGCCAAGAAGCTGCGTGACCGGCTCGCAGCGCAGGGATGAACGATCTTCATACCAGGTCGCCTGCGCGTCGGCATACTGGCTCCGACAGGGGCAGCAGTTTGTTCCTGCGCAAGCGAGAACGAGAGAAACCGCGATGATGAGCCTGAAGTCCGATGTGCAGATCCAGAACGACGTGCGCGATGAGCTAATGTGGGACCCGGAGGTCACCATCACCGATATTGGCGTCACGGTCAAGGATGGCCAGGTATCGCTGCGTGGCAGCGTCGAGAACTATGGCGAGAAGTGGGCCGCCGAGCGCGATGCGCTGCGGATCACGGGGGTGCGCGTGCTCACCAACGACATCACGGTCACGCCCGCCAAGAGCAAAACCCACATGGATGCCGACATCGCACACCACGTCACCAATGCGCTCCTGTTCGACTGGTCGGTGCCCAATAGCCGCGTCCACGCCAAGGTCAGTGACGGCTGGGTGACGCTGAGCGGCACGACCGACTGGCAGTACCAGCGCGCCGCCGCCGAGGCCGACGCCCGGCGCATCGCGGGGGTCAAGGGCGTGCGGAACGAGGTCACGATTGTGCAGCCCTATGTGTCGGCGAGCGAGATCCAGGCGGGGATCAAGCAGGCGCTGGTGCGCACCGCCGAGGTTGAGGCGAGCCGGATCACCGTCGCCGTCGAAGACTCGCGCGTGACGCTGAGCGGCACTGTCCACTCCTGGGCCGAGGTGGAGGCGGCCAGGAACGCGGCATGGCGTGCCAAGGGCGTGACGAATGTGATCAATGAGGTCGTGGTTCAGGTGTAACGAGGGAGCTATCCAGATGCTACGAAGTGTCAAGGATCTGCGCGGGCTCAGCATCCGCGCGACGGACGGCGAGATCGGCCACGTCGACGAGTTCTTCTTCGACGACGCGGCCTGGTCGATCCGCTATATGGTGGCAAACACTAGCGGCTGGCTGATCCCCGAGACCGTGCTGATCTCGCCACGCTCTATTCGCTCGGTAGACTGGGAGGAGCGGCTAGTTGCGGTGAACCTGACCCGCCAGCAGGTGAAGGATGCGCCGAGCACCGAGACCGACCAGCCGGTCTCTCGCCAGATGGAGATCGCGCACGCAGCCTACTACAACTACTACCCGTACTGGTACGGGCCAGGGCTGTGGGGCGGCACGGGCATGCCCTACTACAGCGGCGGGATCGACGCATACGCCCCGGTGGGCATGCTGGCCACCGAGCGCGAGCAGATTCGCCAGGACGAGATCGACTATCCAACCGGCGACCTCCACCTGCGCAGCACGCGCGAGGTGAGCGGCTACCACATCCGCGCGACGGACGGCGAGATCGGCCATATCAACGACTTCATCATGGACGACGCGACCTGGGCGCTGCGCTACGTGGTGGTGGACACGCACAACTGGTGGCCCGGCAAGCAGGTGCTGCTCGCCCCCACCTGGATCACCGCCGTGAACTGGGACGACCGGACGGTGGATGTCGACATCGCCCGCGAGACGATCAAGGGCGGGCCGGAGTATGACCCGACCCAGCTGAACCGGGCCTATGAGCAGCGGCTCTACCGCCACTACCGGCAGCCATCCTACTGGGACGAGGCCCCCACGAAGCGCTAGCGTCGCCGCACGCCATGTGGCGCGGGCGAAACCCGCGCCACATGGCGTGCGACCAACCAACAAGGAGCACGCGCATGAATGACCATGAGACACCCCCAACCACCAGCTTAGACACACTGGGCGTCACGAATGCCCGCACCATCTGGTGGAACCTCAATACGCCCGCCCTGTACGAGCAGGCCCTCATGCGTCGCGAGGGGTTGCTCGCCCATCTCGGGCCGCTCGTCGTGCGCACCGGCGATCATACCGGGCGCGCGCCGCTGGATAAATTTCATCGTGCACGAGCCGAGCAGCGCGCAGACGGTCGGCTGGGGCGCGGTGAACCGCCCGTTCGAGCCGCACGCCTTCGATCTGCTCCACCACCGGGCGCTGGCCTACCTTCAGGGCAAAGACCTGTTCGTCCAAGATTGCTTTGCCGGCGCGGACCCCGCCTACCGCCTGCCGATCCGCATCGTCACGGAGACGGCCTGGCACAGCCTCTTTGCGCACACCATGTTTCTCCAACCAACCCCCAACGAGCTGCGTACCCACACGCCCCAGTTTACCGTGCTGAACATGCCGGAGTTCCACGCCGTGCCTGAGGTTGATGGGACCCACTCCAGGCGCTCCTCGGCGCGCGTATCCCAACGTTTTCGATGCACCTGGGCGGTACGACCTCGATTGACATCACGAAGCCGGGCATCGACAAAGCCTATGGATCCGCAAGCTCCGCGATACCCTCGGCATCGCGATTCAGGAGATGCTCTTTGTCGGCGATGCCATATTCCCTGGAGGGAACGACTATCCTGCCAAAGAAGCCGGCGTGGTGTCGATCCAGATTCGCGATCCGCAGGAGACGAAGCGGGTGATTGAGGCGATCATTGCGTGTTTGGATGGGGCTCAGCCCAGCCAAACACGCCAGGCGCAGCGATGAAGCACTGGTTCTACCTCCTGTTCGGCGATTGATGCATACGCCATGAGCGGATGTCCCATGAGCGGCGAATGGCAATCTCGCACATCTTCATCATCCGCTTAGTGCCTCGAAGCCGGAGATCATGTGACTCAAAGCATAACCTTGCCGCCAGGGTCTTGAGCCATCGTACTATGGTAGCAGATCTGAAATGCGTCCCAGTCGCCGCGAGGGCATTCCAATGCCTCAGCGCTCGTGAACCTTCAGTTCGATCTGCCGATTTGAGGGCGATGCGCGAGTCCCTGCCCGAAATACTGGCGAGCCGCTCGGACAGGCGCGCGATCAGAAAGCGGATTCCCTCAGCGTGCGTCACCCTCCGCCCGTAAACAGGCGAGCCAGCGCATCGACGTGGGCGTTCTCGGCCCGGCTCAGCTGGGTGAGATAGCGCCCGGTGGTGGCAAGGTTGCGGTGCCCCAGGCGAGCCTGAATCATGCTGACCGTGGCCCCCGCCCGCTCCATCTCCATCGCCTGGGCGAAGCTGTGGCGCAGGGCGTGGGGGTGCGTCTGGAGCCGACGGGCCACCACCTCACCGATATCCTAGGCGGTGAGCAGTGCGCCGATCCGCCCGCGTCCCGCCACCCCGCCGCCCTTGAGCACCGGCCAGATTGC
>JBAXES010000092.1:0-10414 GCA_037140315.1 Chloroflexales bacterium | reverse complement strand
GTCGATAGTGGGTCACTTGACAAGATCGTGGAAACCTTAACTTGTGAGCTATGGTCTAAGCGAAGGCTTCAAGATGACGGATCGCAGGGTGGGCGCGAGCGCGCCGATACTGATGCGGCAGCGGCTCTGCGGGTGGCTACGGGCCGCCACCCATGTGGGCAGCCTGGCGCCGCTGGGGCTGCTGATCGCCGACATCCCGACGGTCAACCCGATCCAGGCGGTCACGCAGCACAGCGGGCGGACGGCGATCATCCTGCTGATGCTCTGTCTGGCCTGCACGCCGCTGAATCTGCTCTTCGGCTGGAAGTGGGCGGCGGGGCTGCGCAGGCCCCTTGGGCTGTACAGCTTCCTGTATGTGTGCCTGCACCTAGCCACGTTTGTGGCGCTGGATTATGGAATGGATGGAGGGCTGATCTGGCAGGCGGTGGCGGAGAAGCGCTTTGTGCTGGCGGGCTTCGTCGGCTTCCTGCTGCTGCTGCCGCTAGCGGTCACCTCCACGAAGGGCTGGCAGCGGCGGCTAGGGCGGCGCTGGCGCCTGCTGCACCGCCTGATCTACCCGGCGGCCATCCTGGCGATTCTCCATTTCCTCTGGCTCTCGAAGGTGGTGCGCGACCCGCTGATCTACGCGGCGATCATGGCGGCGCTGCTCATCGTGCGCCTGCCCGTGGTGCGCTCGCGGCTGATGGCGCTGCGGGATAGTCAGGTCGGGGTGAGATGACCATTGCGTAGGCGGCTGGCCAGGGAAACGGAATCTCCCTGGCCAGCTGCGTGCATCGTGCTACAATGTTCTGCATTGGATCACAGCAAAGGGCAGAAGATGTCAGAGCTGAAAGATAAGCTCGTGCTCGTGGTGGATGACGAGCCGCGCATGATCAACTTCATGCGGCTGAACCTTGAGCTGGAGGGGATGCGGGTTGCCACGGCGTCGAATGGCCGCGAGGCTATCGAGCGTGCGCGCGATGATATGCCCGACGTGGTGCTGCTCGATGTGATGATGCCGGTGATGGATGGGTTTGAGGCCCTGCGGCGGCTGCGGCAGTTCTCGCAGGTGCCGGTGCTCATCCTGACGGCGAAGGATGACGAGGAGGATCGGGTGCGCGGCCTGGAGCTCGGCGCCGACGACTATATCGGCAAGCCCTTCAGCCATCGTGAGCTGGTGAGCCGCATCCGCGCGGTGCTGCGCCGGCACTACGCCTCGCCGCCGGTGCCGCAGACCTTAGTGCAGGTGGATGATCGGCTGAGCATTGACTTTGCCCGCCGCGAGGTGTTAGTTGATGGTGAGCGGGTGAACCTGCGGCCTACCGAGTATCGGCTGCTCTACCACCTGGTGCAGAACGCCGGCTATGTGCAGACCCACGAGATGCTGCTGACGAAGGTCTGGGGTCCAGAGTATCGCGAGGAGAGCCACTACCTGCGGCTCTACATCACCTACCTGCGCCAGAAGATCGAGCTGGACTCGGCCAACCCGAAGTATATTCTCACCGAGCGGGGAGTGGGCTACCGCTTTGTGGACTTTAAGAGCAAGCCGGTGTTGTAGCAGGGGCGGCTCGCGAGTTGGCTCTATGCGCCGCTCTCATCGACGAGGCTGAGGACGAGCTGGCGGATCTGGCGCAGGCGGCGGTCGAGGCCCTCGGGACGGATGTGCAGGTCGTCGCGGGCCTGGCCGATCTGGAGGCGGAAGGTGTCGATCGGCCCCTTCTCCTGCTCTGCGCTAAAGGCGTAGGCGCGGTCGAATGATCGACGTGCATTGAGCATGATGCGGTCGACCTCGTCAAGATCGTTTGACTGGAGGGCGACGATGGCATCATCGATCTGGCTGGCGGCGCGTAGCAGGTAGATCGCGCTCCAGAGACGGCGGTTGGCCGCCTCTAGGTCGAGGATGGCGAGCCGCAGTCCACCCTCGTCGGTCGGGAGCGCTGATGGGGAGGGGGTGATGGGCGCTGACGTTTCACGTGACACAGTGGTGCGGTCCGCCGCATCGGTCGACGCGGAGGTGGGGGGCAGGACTCCAACCGCCGACGACTGCGGTGTCGCGGGGGGTGCAGCTGGCCCGGTGGCCGCCTGGATGAGCAGGCTACAAAGAACGGCCGCGACTGCCGTAGCGATGTACGGCAGCGCAGCCGCCAGTAGGCGTGGCCTGCGGGGGGCAGGCGCATCTGATACGCCATGCTCCTCAGTCGTCGGGTTCGTCTCGGGCACGGCTAGATCTCGTTGGCCAGCAGGATGGCCTGCGCGATCTCCTTCATCGACTTACGCGTATTCATCGAGAGCTGCTGGATTTTGCGGAAGGCCTCGGCCTCCTTGAGGCCCTGCGAGTCCATCAGGACGCCCTTGGCTCGCTCGACGAGCTTGCGCGTGTCAAGCGTCTCCTTCAGGTCGTAGATCTGCTTGTCCATCTCCAGGAACTCCTGGTAGCGGGCCATCGCGATCTCGATGGCGGGCAGCAGCTCGGCCTCGCGGAAGGGCTTGACCACATAGTTGACGACGCCGGCCTCTTTGGCCCGGTCGACGAGCTCGCGATCAGAGTAGGCGGTGAGCAGCAGCACCGGGGCGATCTTCTCCTCAGTGAGAATCTTTGCGGCCTGGATGCCATCAAGCTTCGGCATCTTGATATCCATCAGGACAAGGTCGGGCTGGAGCTCGCGGGCCAAATTTATGACGCTGACGCCATCGCCCGCCTCGCCTACCACGAGGTAGCCGAGGCCGACCAGCGTCTCCTTGAGATTCATGCGGATGATCGACTCGTCGTCGGCGATCACCAGGCGGGTCTGTGCCATAGCGACACCTTCCCTCATATAATGTTAGAGATATGGCTCCGTTAGGCGGCGCGTAGCTCAATACTGTCCGCCTGGGCCATACACCGTACGACACCTAACACAAGGTTACAGGGAACAGGGAACAGAAATACTGCATCCTGATGCAGTGCAATTGCTTGAACTGTAATGTACGCTGAAACCATGCCTAAGTGTGTAAAAGATTACCACTTCTGTTTGCCGCACTGTTACCGGCGAAGTATAGCATGTAGCGGGGGTGTGGTCAACCGTATCTGCATCACGGGCGCGCCCCCCGTCCGCCGCGCTTGAGGCATGCGCCGCCTATTATTTAGGGCTGCGGCGGGCTCGACGTATAATAGCGTGGTTAGGCGTATAACGTTGTGCTGGTATCATGTCTGGAGGGCTGATGCGCCAGTTAATCATCGACACCGACACCGCCTCGGATGACGCCGTCGCGCTTGTGATGGCGCTGCGACACGCAGATGTGCAGGTTGAGGCGATCACAATTGTGGCGGGGAACGTCCCGCTGGTGCAAGGCGTGCAGAACGCGCTCTATATTGTCGAGCGCTGCGGGAAGCGTGTGCCGGTGTACGCCGGGCGGCCTGCGCCGCTGCTGCGCCCGCTTGAGACGGCTCAGTACGTCCATGGCCAGGATGGCATGGGCGACATTGGTCTGCTGCTCCATGGTCGCGCCCCCGCGCCTGGCCACGCCGTTGATGTGCTGGTGGAGCGAATCGACCGGTCGCCAGGCACGATCACCCTCGTCGCCCTCGGGCCGCTCACCAATATCGCCCTGGCGCTGCTGCGCGAGCCCTCCATCGCCCAGAAGGTCGCGCGCTGCGTGATTATGGGCGGTACCAGCGACGGCTACGGCAATATCACTCCTGTGGCCGAGTACAATATCTGGACTGACCCCGAGGCCGCGCGGATCGTCTTCGACTCCGGTATGCCGATCACCATGGTGGGCTGGGATATCTCGCGTACCTACGCGGTATTTGATCCGGATGACACGGCGATGCTGCGGGCGCTCGATACGCCGCTGGCCCACCTCTGTGTTGATATTCAGGCCAAGCTGCAGCACTGGACGCGCGAGGAGACGCGCTTGGCCGGCTTCGATCTGCCTGACCCGATCGCGATGGCGGTGGCGCTCGATCCGGCTGTCGCGACACGGACGACCTGCGTCCCGGTGATCGTCGAGATCGGCGACGGGCTGTGCCGTGGGCAGACGGTGCTCGACCACCGGAATGTTACGCGCCGGCAGCATACTGCGGAGGTTGTCCTTGTGGCCGACCGATCCCGCTTCGTTGCCCTGCTCACGCAGGCCCTTTCGCCTGATCGGGGGGCGCGATGAATCTGGTGACGCTGCCCAAGGTCGAGCTGCACCTGCACCTCGACTGCTCGCTGAGCTACGCGGCTGTCGCGCAGCTCGACCCGAGCGTGACGAAGGCCGACTACCTGGAAAACTTCGCCCTGCCGGGGAAGTGCGCGAGCCTGGCCGACTTCCTGACCCGCCCGCCGCGGATGGTGGCGCTGCTCCAGACTGAGGCGGCGCTGCGCCTGGCGGTGCGCGATCTGTTCGCGCAGCTCGCGCAGGACCATGTGATCTACGCTGAGATCCGTTACGCGCCCATGCTCCATCTGGACTATGGCCTCACGCCGGCGGCGGTCGTCCACGCGGTGGAGTCTGAGGCGGCGGCCTGCTGTGCTGCGACCGGGATCGCCGCGCGGCTGATTCTCTGCACGCTGCGGCACTTCACCGTCGCCCAGAGCATGATGACGGCGGCCCTGGCCGCGCAGTTTCAGGGCACGCTGGTGACCGGGCTGGATATCGCCGGCGACGAGGCGCTGCCGCTCGCGCCGCACGTGGCGGCGTTCCAGCACGCCCGTACCTGTGGGGTTGCCATAACGGCGCACGCCGGCGAGGCCCGCGAGGCCGGCGGCTCGGCGAGCGTGCGCGAGACGCTCGCCCAGCTGCGACCGCGGCGGATCGGCCACGGCGTGCGTAGCGCAGAGGACGCCGCCCTGGTTGAGCTGCTGGCCCGCGATGGCGTCCACCTGGAGGTCTGCCCGACCTGCAATGTGCGGATCGACCTGTTCGCGACTTACGTCGACCACCCGGTAGACCGGCTGTATCGCGCCGGCGTCGCGCTGAATCTGAACACCGACGGGCGCGCTATCCCGCAGCTGACGCTGGCCGAGGAGTATGCGCAGATGCGGCAGGTGTTCGGCTGGGGCGTCGCCGATCTGCTGGCGACCAACCGGATGGCGATCCGCGCCGCCTTCGCGCCGCCGGATGTGCGGGCGGCAGTGGAGGCGCGGCTGGAGCGGGGGTACGCCGTGTAAGTAGAATACCTGACACGCGATACTCCGCGCTACAAAGCTGTCAGATGGCTGTGCGAGAGATTGACAGCCACCCTGTTATCGGCTATTATGAGGCGGATCGAAATATTCTGTACCGAAATATTTTAAGTCTCATCTAGCGAGAAGTGGGTGCGACCGGTCGCGGGTCGCTCAGCAGGGAGGACAGTATGATGCCCCACCTACACCAGCGTGCGTCCTACGTGACCTCGATCAGCGACGTTGTGCGACAGATTACATGGCAGAGCCAGAAGCAGCTGCTGAAGACGCTGAGCCGCCCTGACATTGGGCTGACGATGCCGCAGATGGTGACTCTGTTCGCCATCCGTGATGCGCAGACCTGTCGGATGAGCGAGCTCGCCGATATCACCCAGCAGTCTGCCGGTACTCTGACTGGTATCGTTGATCGGCTGATCGAGGATAACCTGGTGGGCCGCGTGCGCGATGTGGAGGATCGGCGGGTGGTGCAGGTCACGCTCACGCCGACCGGCGAGGAGCGGGTGACCCGGGTTGAGCTGGCCCGCCACGAGGATATGGATCGCATGCTTGAGCGCTTTGACATCGGCCAGCTCGGCGACCTGAAGTGCCTGCTGAGCCAGCTGCTCTCGGGCCTGCACGAGATGCTCAACGGTGACGAGGTAGCGCACGGGAAGATGCCCTCGCATCCCGTGATTACGCCGCTACGTTCGGTATAAGCGATGCGCGTTCTGATCACGGGATCCAGCGGTCAGATCGGCACGAACCTGGCCCTCCGCCTGCTTGCGGAGGGCCATAGCGTGTTTGGTGTGGATCGGCGGGTGAACCCGTGGACTGCCGCATTCCCCACCCTGCTACAGGATCTGGCCGCGCCGCAGCGCGAGTTTCGCGGCGGCATCGGCGGCGCACCCTACCCGGCCTGCGATGTGGTCGTGCACCTCGCGGCGAACGCCAAGGTTCACGAGCTGGTTGATCAGCCACACCGCGCCCTGGAGAATATCACGATCAGCTTCAATGTGCTAGAGTACTGCCGGGCCAATGGCCTGCCGCTGATCTTCTCCTCCTCCCGCGAGGTCTATGGCGACATCCATCGCTACATCACGAAGGAGGCCAGCGCCAACTTTAGCTACACCGAAAGCCCCTACTCGGCCTCGAAGATCGCCGGCGAGGCGCTGATCTACGCGTACGCGCGCTGCTACGGGCTGCGCTACCTGGTCTTTCGCTTCTCGAATGTCTACGGGCGCTACGATAACGACATCGAGCGTATGGAGCGGGTCATCCCGCTGTTTATCCGCCGTATCGGGCGCGGCGAGCCGGTGACGGTCTACGGGCGCGAGAAGGTGCTTGACTTCACCTATGTGGACGACTGCGTGGACGGGATTATGCGCGGGATCATCCGGCTGCTGGCGGGACAGGTGAGCGACCATACGATCAACCTGGCGTGCGGCGAGGGCAACAGCCTGGTGCGTCTGGCCGAGCTGATCGGCGCGGCCCTCGGTCAGACGCCCGAGGTCATTGTTGAGCCGGCAAAGCGCCCCGGCGAGGTGAGCTACTACGTGGCCGATATCTCACTGGCCCGCGACCTGCTCGGCTTCGCGCCGCTGGTGGGCCTCGCTGAGGGCGTCCGCCGAGCGGTGGCCTGGGGGCGCGGCGAGGAGGCTCGCTAATGCCGCAGAAGCCGAAGCAGCCGGGGCGGGCGTCGCGCCCGCGCGGCAGCGCCGCAGCCCAGGTGATGAGCCTGTTTAACGCCTCATCGAGCCTGGTCGCCGTGCTCGACCCCGAGCAGCTCTTCTCCACCCTGGTCAGCCGCGTCGTCGATGCGCTGCCTGGGGTGCAGGGCGGTACGCTCTGGATCTACGACGCGAAGAGTGGCCGGCTGCGGGCCAGCGCCACCGTCGGCCTGCCCCTCGACGGCCCCGCCCGCCAGATGCTCCTGGCGAGCTCGCTGCGCAGCGGCGAGGGGCTGGCCGGCCAGTCCTTCCAGCTCGGCGAGCCGCAGATCGTCGAGACGCGCCTCGGCTACCGCGACGCCGTCGGCCAGCTGCCTCCTGCCGGCGCGCTGATCATCCAGCAGATCAGCGAGCAGCTGCCGCGCCGCCTGGCATGCGCCTGCATCCCGATGCGTGTGGGCGTCGAGATCATCGGCGTCTTAGAGCTGTTCGCCCTGGGTGAGCCGACCAGCCGACCGATTGAGCGCGGCGACCTGCCGGTGCTCCAGACCTTCGCCAACCTGGCTGCGTCGGCGATTAAGAATGCCCAACTCTACGATGAGGCCCAGCGCAGCGAGCGCCGCCTGAAGGCGTTCGACGCGGTGGTCACCGCGATCAGCACGGCGGCCGACCTGGCCGACCTTGTGCGCAGCATCCTCGATGTGGTGCTCGGCCTGGTGCCCAACGCCACCGGGGCCTTGCTTCTGCTCGACCCGGCCCGCGACAGGCTGGACCTTGGGGCGCAGCATGGCCTCACGCTGGCCTGCGCCAACGCCCTGCACGGCGTGCCGGTGGCGGAGTCGCCCTGCGAGGAGGTGGTCCACTTCGGCCAGCCGATGCTGCGACCGCTGCTGGAGGATCGCGGCGAGGGGGCCTTCCTGGCCGAGGGCCTGGCCGGCTGCGCCTACTTCCCCCTGCTGGCCGGCGGCACGGTGGCCGGCGTCCTGGCGCTCTATGGCGACGCCGACCTGCCTTTGCGCGCCGACCGTGAGATGCTGCTGCCGATCTGCAACCAGGTGGGCTTCGCCGTCGCCAACGTGCGGCTCTACGCCGACAGCACCGGCGAGCGGCGTAAGCTCAACACGGTGGTCACCTCGATCGCCGAGGGCGTGCTGCTCTGCGATGGGTTCGGCCGCCTGACCTTGGCCAACGAGGCCGCCCTGGCGCTGCTGCGCCTCGACTCGCTGCCCTTCGAGCAGCGCCTGGCCGAGATGCCCGACTTCTACCGCATGCGCGACCTCGAAGGGCAGCCGCTCACCCTCGACCAGCTGCCCTTCGCCCGCGCCCTGGCGGGCGAGATCTTCCAGGACTACCGGCTGATCCTGAGCGGCTCCAGCGGCGACGAGACGGTGATGAGCTTCAGCGGCGCGCCCGCCCGCGCCGACGACGGCTCGATCGAGGGGGCCGTGGTGGTCTTCCGCGACGTCACCGCCAGCCAGAAGCTGGAGCGCGCCAAGGACGAGTTTCTGGCCGTGGCCGCCCACGAGCTGCGCAGCCCGCTGGCCGCCGTGCGCAACTACGCCGACCTGCTGCTGCGCCGCGAGCAGCAGCGCAGCCAGGCCGACTCGCGCGATGTGCGCGGCCTGACCATCCTGACCCAGCAGGTCTCGCATATGCTACGGATGGTCGACAACCTGCTGGATGTGTCGCGCATCGATGCGGGCCAGCTCGACCTGCAGATCCAGCCGGTAAACCTGATGGCCCTGGCCGCGCAGGTGATCGACCAGCAGCGGCCGGCGGCTGGCGCGCGCGAGCTGGTGCTTGAGGGCGTCGATGATGAGCTGATCGTGCCCTGCGACTCGCTGCGCATCCACCAGGTGATGACGAACCTGATCGGCAACGCGATCAAGTATAGCCCGGATACTGGCCGGGTGACGGTGCGGCTGCGGGTTGCCGCAGGCGACGAGCGGCGTGTGTTTGGCGAGCATCTGATCGGCGATGGGATGACGCTCAGCGGCGGGGCGACGGCTGCCGCGGTCGTGTCTGTCACCGATGAGGGCAGCGGGATCTCGCCCGAGCAGCAGGCGAATCTCTTCCAGCGCTTCTACCGCGTCCGCAGCCACCGCGCTGAGGGGCTTGGCCTGGGGCTGTACCTGAGCCGCCAGTTTATGCAGATGCACCGCGGCGCGATCTGGGTGGAGAGCGTCGAGGGTGCCGGTAGCACCTTCTCGTTTGGCCTGCCGATGACGATGGCGTAGGGGAAATATATGCGCTACAAAGAATATATCCAGAACCTGCCGGCCTACAAGCCGGCCAAGCTCATCGCCGGGCCGTCCGTCGATTTGGTGAAGCTCTCATCGAATGAGAACCCGCTCGGCCCCTCGCCGATGGCGCTGGCGGCGATCTTGGAGGCGGCCGCTGGGGTACACCGCTACCCCGACGCGGGATCCACCGCCCTGCGGCAGGCCCTGGCTGAGCGGGCCGGCCTCGACCCTGGCAACGTCACCTGCTCCAACGGCTCCGACGAGCTGATCCTGCTGCTCTGCGTTGGCCTGCTGCGCGAGGGCGACGAGGCGGTGATGGCCGACGGCACGTTTATCAGCTACCTGATGCGTACGCTGGAGCTGGGCGGTCGCCCGCTGCGCGTGCCCCTGCGCGGCTACGCCCACGATCTGCCGACCATGGCCGATGCGATCAGCGCGCGCACCCGCATCGTCTTCATCTGCAACCCGAATAACCCCACCGGCACCACCAACGGTGCCGCCGAGGTGCGCGCCTTCATCGAGCGCGTCCCCGAGGATGTGCTGATCGTGATGGACGAGGCGTATGTGGAGTTCGTCGAGGGCGACGACTACCCCGACCTGCTGGCGGACCTGCGCGCGGGCCGGCCAAACCTGCTGCTGCTGCGCACCTTCGCCAAGATCTACGGGCTGGCCGGCCTGCGCCTGGGCTACGCCTACGGCCCGGCGGAGCTGATCAGCTACCTAGAGCGGGTGCGCCCGACCTTCAGTGTGAACCTGCTGGCCCAGGCCGCCGGCATCGCCGCCCTGGGCGACGCCGAG
This sequence comes from Chloroflexales bacterium, assembly GCA_037140315.1. Lineage (GTDB taxonomy): Bacteria > Chloroflexota > Chloroflexia > Chloroflexales > Chloroflexaceae > Oscillochloris. Next base: position 595 of record JBAXES010000092.1, on the reverse strand, counting down.
CACATCCGGCGCAGCCGCGCCCACGCCGCCGCCAGCCGGGCCTTCTACATGGCCGAGCTGCGCGCCCTGGGCCTGGAGCCGATCATCGGCGAGACGAATTTTGTGGCCGTGCCCGTCGGCGGCGACGACGTGGCGGTGGGCGCGGGGCTGCGTGATCGCGGCTTCACCGTCACCACCCTATCCGGCTGGGGCCTACCCGGCCTGATCCGCATCTCCTTCGGCACCGATGAGCAGAACCGCGCGTTGATCGCCGCCCTGAAAGAGGTGCTATGATGGTCTGTGTTTTGCGGAGAGGGGCAGGACCTCCCCGCCCGCTCCCAGAAGGCAGCTATGCCTGTACAGACATGCTCCAGTTGCGGCGCGCCGATCAGTGAGCCGAGTCGCTTCTGCCCCGAGTGCGGCGCTCAGCTCTCTGGCTCCTCAGCGCCGCCGCAGGGCAATGGCCGCCTGCTGTGGGCGGCCATTGGCTGCGTCGCGTGCGTCGGCCTGCTGCTGCTCGTCGCGTGCGTCGGCCTGCTGCTGTTCACCTTCCGTAGCAGCCGCGCCTCTGCGTCCGACCTGCCCACGCCCCCCCCGGTGATCACCGCCGCGCCCC
>JBAXES010000091.1:0-10419 GCA_037140315.1 Chloroflexales bacterium | reverse complement strand
GCTCTACGGCGGCTGGTTCCCGCGCTGGCACGACGACCAGCGCCTGCTGCTGCCGCCACCCCTCGGCGTGGCCCGCACCCACCTGGCCGATATGCCGCGCCGACTGCGCGGGCCCCTCGCCCTGCTCTCTGACCTCGGCCTGGCCGCGTTTCTGCGCGCCGCGCGCTGCGATCTGGTGCTGGCCGAGTATGGCCCCACCGGCGTGGAGGTTGCCCGCGCCTGCGCCTGGGCCGGGCTGCCCCTCGTCGTGCATTTCCACGGGGTCGACGCCTACGCGCAGGGCCTCCTCGGCACCTACGGCCCGCGCTACCCGGCCCTCTTCGCCCGCGCCGCCGCAGTTATCGCGGTCTCGCGGGCGATGGAGGCACACCTGCTGGGCCTCGGCGCACCCCGTGATCGCGTGCACTACCTGCCCTGTGGGGCGGACATGGGGCTATTTCAGCCGAGCGACCCGGCCGCCGCGCCCCCGCACTTCCTGGCCGTCGGCCGCTTTATCGATAAGAAGGCCCCACAGCTTACCCTCCTGGCCTTCCAGCAGGTCCACGCCGCGCTGCCCGAGGCCCGCCTGACAATGGTCGGCGACGGGGTGCTGCGCGAGTCGTGCCGCCGCATGGCCACCGCGATGGGCCTGGCGGAGGCCGTCTGCTTCCCTGGGCCGCAGCCCCACGCCGAGGTCGCCGCCCTGATGGCCCGCTCGCGCGCCTTTGTCCAGCACTCGCTGGTGGCCGAGTCGGGCGACTCTGAGGGCACGCCGGTGGCGGTCATCGAGGCGGGGGCCGCCGGACTTCCGGTGGTATCCACCCGCCACGCCGGGATCGTCGATGTGGTCGTCGAGGGCCGCACCGGCCTGCTGGTCGATGAGGGCGATATGCGCGGGATGGCGCGGGCGATGCTGGCCCTGGCCCGCGAGCCGGCCCTCGCCGGGCGGATGGGGGCCGCCGCCGCCGAGCACGCCCGCGCCCACTTCGATCAGCGCGTGCAGCTCGACCGGCTCTGGGCCATCCTCGACGTCGCCCGACGGGCCGGGGTGCGCCGATGATCGCCCTGCGCCAGGCGGCGGTGAGCGGCATCAAGTGGTCTACCGCCAGCCTGATCGGCCGCCAGATCCTGCTGCTCGGCACCCTGGTGCTGCTCTCCCGGATCGTCGGACCCCAGAGCTACGGGCTGATCAGCATGGCGGTGACGATCACCGGCTTTATCGACCTGCTCAAGGACCTGGGCACCGGTGCGGCGATCATCCAGCGCAAGGAGTGCGATGATGCGCTGCTGTCGAGCACCTTCTGGCTCAATCTGGCCATCGGTGCGCTCAGTACCGCCCTGGTCGCCCTGGGTGCGCCCCTCGCCGCGCGCTACTTCCGTGAACCCGGCGTCACCTCAGTGCTGCGCCTGCTCAGCCTGAGCTTTGTGGTCTCCAGCCTCGGCCTCGTGCCGCTCGTCCTGACCCAGCGCGCGATCGCCTTCCGCACCCTCGGGATGATCGAGCTCGGCGCAGCCGCCGTCGGCGCCGCCGTCGGCGTCGGCATGGGCCTGGCCGGCTTCGGCGTCTGGAGCCTGGTTGGCCAGACTCTGGCTGCGACGACGACGACGACCGCCCTCGCCTGGGCCGTGAGCCCCTGGCGTCCGCGCCTGCGCTTCGAGCGCAGCGCGATCGAGCTGATCCGCGCCTATGGCAGCGGGCTGGTCGGCTTCAATATCGTCAACTACTTCATCCGCAACGCCGACTACGCGCTGATCGGGCGCTACCTCGGCGCGCTGAGCCTGGGCTTCTACACCCTGGCCTACCGGATCATGCTCTTCCCCCAGCAGAATGTGTCCCTGGTGGTCAACCGGGTGATGTTCGCCGTGCTGGCCCGGATCGATGACGATGCGCAGTTCCGCCGGGCCTACCTGCAGCTGACGACCGCCATCGCCTTTCTGGCTACCCCGACCTTCATCGTCCTGGGCGCGCTGCGCGAGCCGCTGGTGCGCGCGGTCTTCGGCCCCGCGTGGCTGCCCGCCGCCGACCTGCTGCTCGTGCTCGCCCCCGTTGGCCTGTCCCAATCGCTCAGCGGCACCGTCGGGCTGATCTACCAGGCCCGCGCCCGCACCGACTGGATGTTTCGCTGGGGGCTAGGTAGCGGCGTAATCACCGTGTCCGGCTTTGTGATCGGCCTGCGCTGGGGCAGCTTCGGGGTGGCCTGTGCCTATGCGATTGCCGCCCTCATCTTGGTCTACCCTGTCTTCGCTATTCCCTTCCGGCTGATCGGCCTGCCCATGACCACGTTTGTCCGTGGGATCCTGCCAGCCCTCGCCTGCGGCCTGGGTATGCTACTGACGATCCTTCTGCTTGCGCCCCTGGCCGCGAGCATGCCGGATATCGCCAGCCTGGCCGCGCTCGGGGCCGTCGGCGGCATGGTCTACCTTGGCCTAAGCTGGTGGCTCAACCGTGCCATCGTGCGGGATGTGGTGCGTATGCTTTTTGGGAGGAGGCCCTAACCATGCGCGGAAAAGCGCTGATCGGCGGGCTGCGCGCCCTGATCCGCCGGGCCGGCATTGACGTTGTGCGCTACACCCCCGCCCAGGGCCGGGGGCTGCCGCCCGACTTCGACCCTGAGACAGCCAGGGTCTTCGATCTGGTGCAGCCCTACACCCTCACCACCCCCGAGCGCATCTTCGCCCTCTGCGCGGCCGTGCGTTACATCGTCCGGGCCGGCGTGCCGGGCGACATCGTCGAGTGCGGGGTCTGGCGCGGCGGCAGCATGATGGCGGCGGCCTACACCCTGCGCGACGTGGGCGACGTCGGGCGTCGGCTGGTGCTCTTCGATACCTTCGAGGGCATGTCGCCGCCCGACCAGCGCGATGTGTCCTACACCAACGAGCCGGCCGCCGACCGGCTGGCCCGCAGCAGCCGCGCCGACCCGCGCTCGGTCTGGGCCTACGCGCCACTGGAGGATGTGCGCGCCAATATGGCCAGCACCGGCTACCCCACCGGGCAGATCGCCTATGTCCCCGGCAAGGTCGAGGAGACCATCCCGACCGCCGCGCCAGGCCAGATCGCCCTGCTCCGCCTCGACACTGACTGGTACGTGTCGACCCGCCACGAGCTGGAGCATCTCTTCCCACGCATCGCCCCCGGCGGCGTGCTGATCGTTGATGACTACGGCCACTGGCGCGGCGCCCGCCAGGCCCTCGACGAATACCTGGCCGCACATGGCGTGCAGCTGCTGCTCAACAGGATCGACTACACGGGTAGGATCGCTGTGATTCCGCCGCAGCGCTAGAGCTCGGACACCTGCACCATGCTGAAACGCCTGATCAAACGCCTGATCCTGAGGTGGCACCTGCTCCGCCGGCGCGACCTGCGGCTCGTGCTGGGGACCGGCAACTACAGCCAGGCCGGCTGGATCTCGACGGACATCAACTCGCTCAACCTGCTGGACGAGCGCGACTGGCGCACGATCTTCGCCGAGGGCAGCGTCGACGCCCTGCTGGCCGAGCACGTCTGGGAGCACCTGGGGCCCGCCGAGGGACTGGAGGCCGCGCGGCGCTGCCGCCGCTACCTGCGCCCCGGCGGCCACCTGCGCATCGCGGTGCCCGATGGCCTCAACCCCGACCCGGCGTATCATGAGCGCGTGCGGCCCGGCGGCAGCGGGGCCGGGGCCGACGACCACCGCGTGCTCTACACCTACCGGATGCTGGCGGCGCTGCTTGAGCAGGCCGGGCTGACGGCCCGCCCGCTGGAGTACTTCGATGAGTCCGGCACATTCCACGCCGTCGACTGGACCCCCGCCGACGGCATGGTGCGTCGCTCACGCCGCTTTGACCACCGCAACGCCGGCGGGCAGCTTGTCTACACGTCGCTTATTATGGACGGGATCCGGCCATGAGCATCACAGTCCCGGTCGTCCTGCTGATCTACCGCCGCCCCGCCGAGGTGGCGCGGGTGCGCGAGGCGCTGCGGGCGGCCCGGCCCAGCCAGCTGATCATTGTGGCCGATGGTCCGCGGGCGGGCCTGCCGGGCGAGGCCGAGGCCGTCGCCGCCGCCCGCGCCGCCGCCGAGGCGGTGGACTGGCCCTGCGCGATCACCCGGATCTACGCCGACGCGAACATGGGCCTGCGGGGCCGGGTCGAGAGCGGCATCACCGCGGCCTTCGAGCTGGTGGAGCGGGCGATCATCCTGGAGGACGACTGCGTGCCCGCGCCGAGCTTCTTCCCCTTCTGCGCCGAGCTCCTGGAGCGCTACGCCGACGACCGGCGGGTGGTGGCGATCTCCGGCGATGACTTCCAGGGCGGGCGCCCGGCCCCGGCCAGCTACCGCTTCTCGCGCTACCCGCACTGCTGGGGCTGGGCGACGTGGCGCAGGTCGTGGCGGCACTACGACGGGCCGATGGCCGAGTGGCCCGCGCTGCGCGAGCGCGGCTGGCTGGAGCGGCACCTCGGAAACCGGCGCGCCGCCCGCTACTGGCGGCGGGTCTTCGACCTGACCTACGCCGGGGGCGTCGACTCCTGGGCCTTCCGCTGGCTCTACAGCTGCTGGCGGCAGGGCGGCGTCGCCGCCCTGCCCGCCCGCAACCTCGTCAGCAATATCGGCTTCGGCCCCGAGGCGACCCACACCACCGCCGCGCGCAACTCCTTCGCCGCTATGCCGGCCTACGATCTGGCCTTCCCGCTGCGCCACCCGCCGGAGGTGGCCGCCGACGCCCGCGCCGACGCGCACACCCAGCGCACGGTGTACGACCCCGGCATCGCCCGGCGGATCGTCGGGCTCATCGCCCGCACGCTGCGCTTGCCATAGCGCGAGATCGGGCGCATACTACATGCGTAGACGTTCACCTCTACCCGAATCTAAGCCTGACAGATCATAGACAAGGGAACAGGGAACAGGGAACAGGGAACAGGGAACAGGGAACAGGGAACAGAAATACCGCATCCTGATGCAGTGCAATTGCCTGAACGGTAACGTACGCTGAAACCTTGTCATAGCGCGAAAGAGAAGTGAGCCATGGGCATATACGACCTCACCGCGACTCTGCTCGACGGAACCCCCAAGCAGCTGTCTGACTACCGGGGCAAGGTGCTGCTGATCGTGAATGTCGCCAGCGGCTGCGGCCTGACCCCGCAGTACGCGGGGTTGGAGGCGCTGTACCGACGCCACCAGGACAAGGGGCTGGTCGTGCTGGGCTTTCCCTCCAACCAGTTCGCCCAGGAGACGGGCGACGCCGCGCAGATCCAGGACTTCTGCACGCGCAACTACGGGGTCAGCTTCCCGCTCTTCGACAAGGTCGAGGTGAATGGCGCAAATACGCACCCGCTGTTCGCCTACCTCAAGGCGCAGCTGCCGGGCTTCCTGGGCAGCCAGGACGTTAAGTGGAACTTCACCAAGTTTCTGGTTGACTGGAATGGGACGCCGCGCCGCCGCTACGGGCCGGTCGAGATGCCGGAGCTGATCGAGGGCGACATCGTCGCGATGCTGCGCGACTGCCCGGCCCCCGAGCAGCCGACGGCCGAGGCGTCTGCGCCCGGCGGTCGATGATAGCGGACGACGGGCCCGCCAGCGCCGCGCCGGGGCTGAAGTGGAAGCTCTGGATCTACACGAACTACGACTGCAACCTGCGCTGCTCGTACTGCCTGGCCGAGTCGAGCCCGACCGCGCCGCGCCGCGCGATCGGCATGGAGAACCTTCGGCGTCTGGTGGACGAGGCGGTCGATCTGGGCTTCACCGACGTCTTCCTCACCGGCGGCGAGCCGCTCATCCTGAGCGAGATCTACGCCATGCTGGCCTACGCCTCGGCGCGGGTGCGGACGACCCTGCTGACCAACGCGATGCTGCTGCGCGGCTCGCGGCTGGCCAAGCTGGCCGCCGTCGCCAGCGACAACCTGATCGTGCAGGTGAGCCTCGACGGCGCGCGGGCCGAGGAGCACGACGCCTATCGCGGGGCCGGGTCGTGGGCGCGGACGGGCGCGGGGGTCGCCGCGCTCCAGGCGGCGGGGTTCCGCGTGCGGCTCTCGACGACGGAGACTCCCGCCAACGCCGCGCACCTGGCGGCGATCTGCGCGTTCCACCGCGAGCTGGGCATCCCCGAGGAGGATCACTTCATCCGGCCCCTGGCCCGGCGCGGATTCTCGACCGCGGGCTACGAGCTGAGCATGGCCAGCGTGAGCCCCGAGCTGACGGTGAACAGCGACGGCGTGTTCTGGCACCCGCTCTCCACCGACGCCGATATGCAGGTCAGCAAGGCGATTTTCCCGCTCGCGACGGCCTACGCGCGGGTGCTGGAGCAGCTCGACATCATCGCGCGCACCGGGGCCGCGCCGCCGATAACCTTCACCTGAGGGTAGCCGCGCCGGCCCCCGTGCGGGGCCGCTTGTGGCCGTAGGCCCTCGATAATGATCATATCGTTGGTTGAGATTGCCAGCTTCGCTGGCAATCTCAACCAACGATATGGAGGGTTTTAGGGCGTCAGCCCTAGATTTGATCGGACACCCGATGGCCCACAACGCCCTGCTAGTCGTCGCCAGAGCGCCGATCGCCGGCCAGACTAAGACCCGGCTCTGCCCGCCCCTCGACGGCGCGACGGCGGCGGCGCTCTACACGTGCTTTCTGCGCGACACGCTCGCGCTGATGGATCAGGTTCCCGACGTGCGGCGCACGATCGGCTACCTGCCCGAGGACGCCACCGGCTACTTCCGCGACCTGGCCCCGCACATGGCCCTGGCCCCGCAGCGCGGCGCGGATCTCGGCGAGCGCCTCGACAGCCTGCTCTGCGACGCCCTGGCCGGCGGGGCCGCGCAGGCGGTGGTGATGGACAGCGACAGCCCGACGCTGCCGGCGGTCTACCTGCGGCAGTCCTTCGCCGAACTCGCCGCCGGCGCCGACGTGGTGATCGGCCCCTGCGAGGACGGCGGCTACTACCTGATCGGGCTGCGCCGGCCGCAGCCGCGCCTGCTGCGCGAGGTGCGCATGAGCACGCCCGATGTGCTGCGCGACACCCTGGCCATCGCCGCCGAGCTGGGGCTGCGCGCCGCCCTGCTGCCGACATGGTATGACGTGGACACGGCGACCGAGCTGGCCCGCCTGCGCGAGGAGCTGCGCGCCGCGCCGCCCGATGTGGCCGCGCACACGCGACAGTTTTTGGCCCCGACAGACGTAGGGGCGCAGCAGCGGCGCCCCTGATAGATAGCGAGCGAGGGGAGGCGGCGCCGCTGCTGCGCCCTTACGTATGATGAGCTTCAGCGTGATCATCCCGGCCCTGAACGAGGAGGCCGGGATCGCCGGCTGCGTGGCCGCCGTGCGGGCCCTCGACCCCGGCGTGGAGGTCATCGTCGCCGACGGGGGCAGCGGCGACCGCACGCCCGAGCTGGCTGAGGCCGCCGGCGCCGTGGTGGTGCGCGCGCCCCGCGGGCGCGGGCCGCAGTGCAACGCCGGTGCCACCCGCGCCTCCGGCGATGTGCTGGTCTTCCTGCACGCCGACACCGCCCTGCCCGCCGGCGCCTTCGCCATCCTCCGCGACATCCTGGCCGACCCGACGATCGCGATCGCCAAGTTCCGCCTGAGCTTCGACTCGCGCGACTGGCTGCTCGACATCGCCGCCCGCCTGATGTGGTCCGACTCGCTGCTGACGAGCTACGGCGACCAGGGCATCGTCATCCGGCGCGGGCTCTTCGACGCGGTCGGCGGGTTCCCCGACTGGCCGCTCTTTGAGGATGTGCACCTCTTCGAGCTGGCCCGCGCCCGCACCGACGTCCACGTGGTACCTGCCGCCGTCGTCACCTCGGCCCGGCGCTTCCGCGACAACGGGGCGATCCCGCAGCTGCTCCACGACCTCTGGCTGTGGCTCCAGTACCTGCTCGGCGTCTCGCCCCACGAGATCGCCCGGCGCTACGAGGCCGGGGCTTGGGGCTTGTGGCCCTCGGAAATACGCATATAGCTGGCTGAGATTGCCAGCTATATGCGAGTCTTCAGGCGGCGAAGCCGCCCAAGCCCCGGTAGGTATGCTACAATGTGACGCTTTGGTGCCACGCTACCTACGACAGTGATAGATGCCTCCACGACGACTGCTCCTCGGCGCGGCGATCCTCTCGGTTCTCGTCGGCGCCCTGGGCGTGCTGATCTACATACGGCAGCGGGTCGACCGCTGCGCCTACGTGCCGCTGCTCGCCGCTGAGCTGCTCCCCGACGCCTCGCTCTCCGCCCCCGGCGATATCCCCGGCCTGCCCGCCGGCTGGGCCAGGGCGGCCGGCGGCGTGCAGCTGCGCGGCCCCGCCGTGGACGGACAGGGCTTCGACCTCGATGGCGACGGGCGCGCCCTCCAGCTGATCGGTATCGCCAACTACGCCCAGACCCCGCCCGTGCCCGTGCTGGCCGGCCAGCGCCACTGCTTCAGCGGATTCGCCCTCACCGACTCGCCCCTCGACTCGGCCACCCGCGCCCGCCCGAGCTTCCGCTGGGCCGACGCCGCCGGGAATGCTCGGCCCGCCGCCACCGCGACCATCTGGCAGCCGGTGCGGCTCTGGACGCCCGCCACCCGCGACTGGTCGCCCGTCCGGGGCAGCTCCGTGGCCCCAGACGGCGCGGCGACCCTCGCCGTGCGCGTCGAGCCCGCCTCCGACGACCGGATCTACCTCGACGCGATGCACCTGAGGGCGGGCGGCGCGGATCTGGCGGCTGACGCCCCGGAGACACCTGTGCCGCCGGATCTCCCCCGGGTGCTGCCCTGGCCGGGCGGGCGCAAGGCCGCCGTGGCATTCACCTTCGACTGGGAGACCGCCATGGGCGGCCTGGTGCACTCGCGCTCGCTGGGCGACCCCAACTTCGACAAGGACCCGCTGGCCCGCGGGCTGCGCATGCGCGCGGGGGTCACCACCACCATGGCGATCTTCGCGCCCTACCACGTGCGCGCCACCTACTTCGCCACCGGCTACAACTTCCTGCTCGGCAACCCCGAGCACCGCAGCTTCCTAAATAGCCCCACCTTCGGCTGGGCGACCAGGGCCAACGGCTGGACCTCCGACCGCTGGGCGACCACGCCCTGGTTCGCCGACGACCCCTACGGCACCGCGCGGTCCGACCCGGCCTGGTACTTCGGCGACCTAGTGCCGGGGCTGCTGGGCGCCGACCACGAGATCCAGAGCCACACCTTCAGCCACTTCTTCGGCGGCTACGTGGGCGCCGCCACCTGGCAGGCCGACCTCCAGGCCTGGGACGCGGTCGCCGCCGAGCGCGGTGTGCCGCCGGCCCACGCCATCGCCTTCCCCTGGAGCAGCAGCTCGGGCCTGAGCGACGGCGACTGGGACGCGCTGGAGCAGGCCGGGATCAGCGCCGTGACCCGCCTGAGCGACCAGGCCCAGTACAACCTCTTCCCGCCGGATGCGTCCGGCCTGGTGGCCGACTCGCGCTGCCGCTGGCTGCCCGGACGCGAGGGCCGCATCCTGGCCTGCCCGGACTTCTACCTCAAGCCCGAGCGGGCCGACCTGGCCATGCGCCAGATTGACCGGGCGGTTGAGCAGGGCGGCATGATCGACATCTGGTCGCACACCGAGGAGGTCACATCGCCCGCGCAGATCGCCGCCTGGACGCGGGTGGTGCGCCGCGCCGCCGAGGATCCGGCCGTGTGGGTGGCGCCCTTCAGCCAGATCGCCGACTGGCAGCGCGGCGTAGAGCAGGTGCAGATCCAGCTGCTGCCCGACGGGGCCTATGAGGTGCGCAACCGCAGTGATCTGGATCTGGTCGGTCTGAGCATCGAGCTGCCACCCGGGATGGCTAGGGCGAGCGTGGGCGGCGACGACCTGCCGGTGCGCGACGGGCGAGTGGTGATCGACCTGGGGGCCAGACAACGTGTAGAGTTGAGAATTGAGAAATGACGCAATAGACAAGGTTTCAGAATCGACAATGGTACGTTACCGTCTCGCAAAGGCCCTCACCCCCCAGCCCCCGCTCCCGCTGCGGCGGGCGAGGGGGGGTATTCCTCGTCAGCAAGCAATATACGCCCCTCTCCCGCGTGCGGGAGAGGGGTTGGGGGTGAGGGTTTTTCGGCAGCAGCCCGTCAAGCTAGATTGAACCATACCTAAGTGGCGCTATGTGACGGCTCCCACCGGGTAGCCGGGGCGCATTACTACGCCCCAGCCCCCTCAGAACCGGACGTGACGCTCTCACGTCATCCGGCTCAAGCCTTGAGCACCTTGTAGCCTTGTCGCTGGTGATGCTGATGATGACACCAACTATGAACAGGCCGTTTGTTCTCCGGTTCATCCGACCCTCCTGCGTGGCGCGGAACAATGTGATCCGCCTCAATCGGGTCGTCTGTTCCGAATGGCACCCAGCACATCCCACAGTAGTAGTTCGTCCATCCCCGGATGACCGGGTTCAGGTCGTGGACGACTTGCCCAGCCGGTACCTGCTGATGCGTGTCCAGATAGGCTTTGATGGTGCGGAGATGTTTG
>JBAXES010000090.1:0-10421 GCA_037140315.1 Chloroflexales bacterium | reverse complement strand
CTGTCGGGCGAGTTTGGCTACAAAGATGGCTACATGACGATGCGGCGCGAGGATCTCTGTGATCCTCGCGCCGCATCAGGAAGCCCTAAACCTTGGTGAGCCGGGAGGGGATCGAACCCTCGACCCTCTGATTAAAAGTCAGGTGCTCTACCGCTGAGCTACCGGCCCCCGCGTGCATTATAGCCGAGGAGATCGGCAGCGTCAAAGCAGGTGTGCTATACTTTCCCCAGAGTACCGCTGAACAGACACAGGGGGCCCTATGCCGTCCGTTCCCGTCCCGACGATCATTGAGCGCACCGCCCGCGGCGAGCGCAGCTGGGATATCTTCTCGCGCCTGCTCCAGGAGCGCGTGATCATGATCGGTACGCCGATCGATGACGATATGGCCTCGGCGGTGATCGCCCAGCTCCTCGTGCTCCAGCACCAGGACCCCGAGCGCGATATCTGGCTCTATATTAACAGCCCCGGCGGCGTGGTGCGCGCCGGCCTGGCGATCTACGACACGATGCAGCTGATCACCCCTGATGTCGCCACCGTCTGCATCGGGCGGGCCGCGAGCATGGCCACGGTGCTGCTCTGCGGCGGCGCTAAGGGCAAGCGCTTTGCTCTGCCCCACTCCACCATCCACTCGCACCCGGCCGGCGGCGGCGCCGAGGGCTATGCCCCCGATGTCCAGATCGCCGTCAATGAGATGCTCCGCCTCCAGCGTATGCTCCGCGAGATTATGGCCGAGCACTCGGGCCAGACGGTCGAGCGCATCGAGCAGGACTTTAGCCGCGACGCGTACCTCACCGCCCAGCAGGCGATTGAGTACGGCCTGATCGATGCGATCCTCGACCCGACCGCCGCGCGGTAGGTGCTGAGCATTGCGTGTTGAGCAATGCTCAATACGCAATGCTCGGCGGGCGCAGCCGGCGGCCTGCCGCCCCACCCGATAGAGCGCGGGTCGCCGAAGGAGGCGTGACCTGCCTACGCCCCCGGCTTCGGCGCGACGCGGCTCATCGCGTATTCCGCCATCGCTGTAATTGTTAGGCTCGGGTTCACGCCGGGGTTTGCCGGCACGATCGCTCCGTCGACCACGTACAGGCCGGGGTAGTTGTGCACCTGGCAGTCGAGATCGACCACGCCCTCGGCGGAGCTCGGCCCGAATGGGCAGCCGCCCAGGATGTGGGCGGTCATCGGGATGTTGAACAGCGACTCGTTCACGCTGGCCGAGGGGATCCCGTTCGTCTTCGCCGCGAACCGTTTGGTGACGTGGTGGCCGATCGGGATCTTGGCCGGGATGGGGTTGTCGGGGTCGGCCTTGCTGACGATGCCGCGCCGCCCCAGGGTGAGCAGGTGGCGGCCCAGGCGGATGCGCATCTGGTTGTCCTCGGTCTGCATCACGAGCATGATCGTCGTGCGTTGTGCCCAGCCCGGCACGACGTGGGTGCGCAGGAAGTCGAGCGGGCGATCCCACAGGTCGCGCGCCGACTGCAGCAGGCGCGCCGGGATGCCCCCCGAGTCGATCAGCGGGCCTCCCAGGAAGCGGATCAGGTCGGAGCCCGCCGGGTAGCGCACCGGCTCTACGGTTGTCACCGGGTCGGCGTAGAAGATCGACGTGATCGCGATACCCTCCGAGTAGTCTGTCTTGCGGCTGCGGCTGATCACGCCCAGCAGCGACTCGCTGTTGGTGCGCACGATGTCGCCCAGGCGGGTCGAGATCCGCGGCAGCGAGCGGGTGATGTCGCGGCAGCGGAAGAGCAGTCTCAGCGTGCCGGTCGTCCCGCCAGAGATGATCACGTTGCGCGCGCGCACGGCGCGGGGACGCTCGGGGAGCAGCGCGCTCGGCCGCCGGTAGTGCACCTCATAGCGGGCGCCGTCGGCCTGCCCGGCCGGCAGCGGGCGGATGTCGCGCACCTCAGCGTCGGGCCGCACCTCGGCCCCCAGCTTCTCGGCGAAGTAGAGGTAGTTCTTCGGCAAGGTGTTTTTGGCGTTGTGGCGGCAGCCCACCATGCATCCGCCGCAGTGGGTGCAGCCCGTCCGCGCCGGCCCGGCCCCGCCGAAGTACGGGTCGGGCACCGTGACCCCCGGCTCGCCGAAGAAGATGCCGACCTCTGTTGCGTGCGCGGTCTCGCCCTGGCCGAGCTCGGCGGCGATCTCGCGCAGCACTGTGTCGGCCGGCCACTGGCGCGGGTTGGTGGCCACGCCCAGCATGCGCTTGGCCGTCTCGTAGTGCGGGGCCAGCAGCGCCTTCCAGTCGGCGAGGTGGTGCCACGCCGGCGCGGTGAACATCTCGTCGCTGGGCACCATCATCACGTTGGCGTAGCCCAGGCTCCCGCCGCCGACGCCCGCGCCGCGCAGCACGACCACGTCGCGGAAGGGGATGATCTGTAGGATCCCGAAGCAGCGCGCTGCCGGTAGCCAGAGGAACCTCCAGATGTTCCAGTTGGTCTTCGCGTAGTCCTGCTCGCTGAAGCGCTGGCCGCGCTCGAGCACGAGCACGCGGTAGCCCTTCTCGGCCAGGCGCATGGCGGAGACGCTCCCGCCGAACCCCGATCCGGCGATGGCGTAGTCGTAGGTCACACTATCAGGAATGTCTCTCATGGCACGCTCCTTTGGGCACAATGATTGTATCCCTTCGAGCTATGGATCAGGCGGCGCTCAGCGCCGCCACCTCCTCGGCGCTCAGGCGCAGATGGACGGAGCCGAGGAGCTCGACCGCCTGCGCGGCGCTGGTGGCGCTGACGATGGGCGCGGTGACGGCCGGCTGGGCTAGCAGCCAGGCTAGCGCCACCTGGGTCGGTGTGGCCCCGCGGGCCTCGCCCACCCGCAGCACCGCGTCGAGGACGGCGAAGCCTCGCTCGTGCATGTAGCGCTGCTGGATCCCGCCGGCGCGGGCGCTGGCGGGCATGGCGCCGACCCGGCGGTACTTGCCGGAGAGGAATCCGCTCGCCAGGGATGAGTAGCCGATCACGCCGACGCTGAGCTCCTGGCACATTGGCCCCAGCTCGCGCTCGAAGTCGGCGCGGTCGATCAGGTTGTAGCGCGGCTGGACGCAGATGTACGACGCGTAGCCGCGGCGCTCGCTCTCCCACAGCGCGCGGGTGAGCCGCCAGGCGCTGTGGTTCGACGCGCCGATGTAGCGCACCTTGCCCTGGCGCACCAGGTCGTCGAACGTCCGCAGTGTCTCGTCCAGGGGCGTCTCCGTGTCGTCGATGTGGGCCTGGTAGAGGTCGATGTAGTCGGTCTGCAGGCGGCGCAGCGAGGCCTCGACCCCGTCCATGATGTGCCGGCGCGAGAGGCCGCGCTGGTGCGGCCCCTCGCCCATGGCCGAGCCGACTTTGGTGGCGAGCACGATCTCTGCGCGGTTGCCGCGCTCGCGCATCCAGCGGCCCAGGATGGCCTCGGACTCGCCGCCGCTGTTGCCCGGGGCCCAGCGCGCGTACACGTCGGCCGAGTCGATGAAGTTGCCGCCTCCGGCCACGTAGGCGTCGAGTACGGCGTACGAGGTCGGCTCATCACACGTCCAGCCGAACACGTTGCCGCCTAGGCAGATCGGTGTCACCTTCAGGCCGCTGCGGCCTAGCGTTCGCGTCTTCATAGGATTAGCCTCAGGAAACCCGTCCGTTTACGGGCGGGAGGAATGAGGCTTTTGCGGCCTCACTCCGGCGGTAGCCGCTCCCCCGCGCCGCTTGAAGCGGTGCGGGGCTGCGGTACAATTGTGCTTGTAGCGGAGCACCCATCTGTAGTATACGTCAGGTTCTCTCGCCCGGCGACCCCTCGCTAGCGACGGGCCAGCCGGCCCTCGCCCCGCCCTGGCTCGTTCACACATACTAGGTGGTAATAAAATGACTACCGAATGCGGGTGGACATCTTCACGCTCGCGGGTATAATTGTGATAACCGTTTCCTGTCTCCATATTTGCGGGGGGCTCTATGCGCAATACGAGGCGATTTTTTCCCGTCCTCATGCTGATCGGGCTTATTCTCGTGTCTGCCGTGATCGCGACCACCTTCGTGCAGGATGATCCGCTCCCGCTCTTCCTACTCCTCTTTCTGATCGGGCTGCCACTCTGGCTATTCTCGCTGGGCGGCGGCTGGCGGGTGGTCGATAAGGATACGGTGGTGATCCGTAAGGATCTGGCGGGGAACATCCAGCCATTCTACCGTGGATCGTACCTCTACATGCCGATCGTACACACAATTGAGGCGAAGATGCCGAGCTATCCGCTCAGGCACGAGTTTCCGATCGCCTCGATCGACACCCGGACGCCCGGCCTGCTGCAGATCAATCAGATCAGGGTGCGCGTGATCTATGAGATCTCTGACTTCCGCACCTATTTTGATCGGTCCGCCGATGTGAAGGAGCGGATCAAAGATCTCGAGGATAATGTCAAGCTGTCGCGCGATGACCCGTCGCTGTGGCGAAAGGTTACGAATGAGGTGATGTATCAGGTGATCGACGATGCCGTCCGCGACGGCGTCTGGAAGTGGGCCGAGCATGTGGCTGAAGATGCCGCCCTGCAGCTCGATGTGCCCTTTGAGAAAAAGCCCAACCCTGAATATGACCCGTACGCCCTCAGCCTCAACCGGGAGAAGCTCGCTAAGAAGATCCGCGAGGAGGTGCAGTTCCTCACCGAGAGCTGGGGGCTGTGCGTACACAGCCTGGTGTTCGAGAATATCACGATCGACGATGGGCTGATCAGGCGCAAGACGCGCAACAAAGCGCGCGAGCTGGAGAACGCGGAGCACGACGCGAGGAAGGAGGCGATCGCCATCCGCCTGAGGGGCTTCGCTGAGGCTGAGGTGCGCGCCGAGACAGTGGCTCGTGTGATCGGCGTGCTGCTTAACCAGCGGGAGAAGGGCGTCGCCTTAAGCGAGCAGACGCTCTACGACATCGTGCGGGCCGCGATGTACAGCGACGGCGAGATGATCTGGCACGCGACGATGGAGAAGGGCCCCGGCCCCAACGCGAGCGTGAAGGCTGCCTAGCTCGGCTTGCGTGCCCTGCGGCGCTGTGCTACAATGCGCGGCGCTAGGGCGATGTAGCAAAGTGGTAATGCAGCGGTCTGCAAAACCGCCATTCGCCGGTTCGATTCCGGCCATCGCCTCCATCTCACGCCGAAGGGCGGGGGGCCCGCAGGTCACCTGTGGGGTCGCCCTCGCCCTTCGGCATTTGTATGCTCGGCAGCCTATCGGTGGAAGGCCCCCCCGCCACCCCCTCAGTAAACCATATGCGAATTCTCTGCGCCCTGACCTACTACCGCCCCTACACCAGCGGGCTGACGATCTATGTGCAGCGCCTGGCCGCCGCACTGGCCCGCCGCGGCCACAGCGTCACCGTCCTCACGTCGCAGTACGACCCCAGCCTGCCGCGCCACGAGGTGATGGACGGCGTGCGGGTCGTGCGCGCCCCGGTGGCCGCCCGCATCTCCAAGGGCGTGATCATGCCCTCCTTCGGCCTGCTGGCCACCGTGCTCTCGCTCCAGCACGATGCGATGAGCCTGCACCTGCCGCAGTTCGATGCGCCCGGCCTGGCCCTGCGCGGTCGCCTGCTGCGCCAGCCGGTGGTGCTCACCTACCACAGCGACTTGCAGCTCCCCCCCGGCCTGATGAACCGCGTCGCCAACCACGTCGTCGATGCGGCCAACGTCTCGGCGGGCGCCCTCGCCACCCGCGTCGTCGCCTACACCCAGGACTTCGCCGACCACTCGCCTTTCCTGCGGCGATTCCGTGACAAGATCGTGGTCATCCCGCCGCCGGTCGAGGTGGCCCCCGCCAGCGCCGACGATATCGCCGGCTTCCGCGAGCGCTGGAGCGTCCGCGGCCCGGTGATCGGTATGGCCGCCCGCCTCGCCGCCGAGAAGGGCGTCGAGATCCTGCTCCACGCGCTGCCGCGCATCCTCGAGATCTATCCCAACGCCCGCGTGCTCTTCGCCGGCCCCTACGAGAATGTCCTCGGCGAGGAGGCCTACGCCCGGCACCTGGCCCCGCTCTTCGAGCGCTTCCGCGACCACTGGACATTCCTGGGCACCCTTGGGCCGTCCGATATGGCCGCCTTCTTCCCTAACCTCGATCTGATCGTCGTGCCCTCGCTCAACTCCACCGAGACCTTCGGCCTCGTCCAGGTTGAGGCGATGCTCTGCGGCACGCCCTCGATCGCCAGCGCCCTGCCCGGCGTGCGCCAGCCCGTGCTCCAGACGGGCATGGGCCAGGTGGTGCCCATCGGCGACAGCGACGCCCTCGCCTCCGCCATCCTCGCCATCCTCGGCGACCGCGACCGCTACGTGCGCCCGCGGGCCGAGGTGGCGATGAAGTTTAGCACCGAGCGGACTGCTATCGCGTATGAGCAGCTCTTCGCCGAGCTAAAGAGAGGGTTGTAGGGAGAGTTTTACTCTCCCTACAACCCTCTCTTTAGCTATTAGCGAGCCGCTGGAGCTGCGCCAGATCTGTCAGCGAGATCGCCTCGTCCTCGATGCGGATCATCCCGGCCTCGCGGAACTCGCCGATCGCCTTGGTGACGGTCTCGCGGTATGAGCCGATCATCTCGGCGAGCTGCTGGTGGGTGTAGCGCACCGCGCTTGGCGGGCTGGCACCGGCCGGCTGGCCTGCTGCCACGCCGGATAGGCTCAGCAGGACGCTGGCCAGGCGCTGGGGCACGCTCTTAAAGGCGATGTCCGCGAGCTTATTCTCCATCGCCCGCAGCCGCTGGCCCATCAGCTCCATAAAGGCGAGGGCCACC
Organism: Chloroflexales bacterium; assembly: GCA_037140315.1. Taxonomy (GTDB): domain Bacteria; phylum Chloroflexota; class Chloroflexia; order Chloroflexales; family Chloroflexaceae; genus Oscillochloris. The sequence goes on along the minus strand of JBAXES010000090.1, from coordinate 3,698 downwards.
TGGGGGTGGCGGGTGAGCACCTGGCGCAGCGTGTCGCGCCCGATCACCCCGACCACGCACTCGACCATCGCTTCGGCGTAGGTGTCGTGGACCCACTGGCCGACCAGGGTCATCTCGCCGAAGATCGTCGGCGGCTCTAGCATCATCAGCGTCAGGGCGCGCTCCTCGGGCGAGAGCTTGTAGACACGCACCCGGCCCGAGCGCAGCACAAAGAGCTGCTGCCCGACCTCGTTCGGCGTGTGGAAGATCTGCCCGCCGGGGTAGCTGGCGTAGGTGATCAGCCGCTCGACCTCGGCGCGCTGCCGGGGCTCCAGGCTGCGGAAGATGTCGCCCTCATCATTCATAGAATGTTGAATGCTGAATGCTGAATGTTGAATGCCCGGCATTCAACATTTAGCATTCAGCATTATCATACGATGCGTGTGCCGCCGCCGCTAAACCCGGCCAGGTTGGTGATCCGCGCCGCGGCGGCCCCGGCGTCGAGGGCGTCGAGGGCGGCCTGCACCTTCGGCACCATGCCGCCGCTGATCTCGCCCGAGGCGATCGCCGCCGTCACGTCGGCCCGGTCGAGCTGGGCGGCCACCCGCCCGCCCAGGATCACCCCCGGCACGTTGCTCACAAAGAGCAGCTCGGCCCCGGCGAAGGCCCCGGCGATGGCCTGGGCCACCTGGTCGGCGTTCACGTTATAGCTCAGCCCGTCGCCCTCGCCGCGGGCCACCGGCGCAAAGACCGCCAGCCAGCCCAGATCGATCATGGCCTTGATCGCTTCCGTATCCACGCGCGTGATCCGGCCGACCCGCCCGAGGTCTGCGCCGCCCGGCCGCTGCGGCACACAGCCCAGGAGCGCGAGGTCGACTCCGCTCAGGCCGATCGCCCGGGCACCGTCGGCCACCAGCCGGCCCACCACCCGCTTATTGATCGTCCCGCAGACGACCATCTGCATGATCGCCATGGCCTCCGGCGAGGTGACGCGCAGCCCGCCGATAAACTCGCTGTGGACGCCGTAGTGGCCGAGGGCCGCGGTGATCTCCTTGCCGCCGCCGTGGACGAGCACCAGCGGCCCGGCGAACCTGGCCACCGCCGCGCTCAGCCCGTCGAGGAAGGCCGGGTCGTCGAGCTCGTTCCCGCCCACCTTCACCACCGTGATCTGCTTCATGCCGCCTCGCATGGGAGGGTCAAGGGAGGGAAACCCTCCCTTGAAAATCCTTCTACTTATATATCATCCTGATCAGGATAGCCTATGCTATCCGATCCTGCAAACGCGGCGATCCGCGCCGCCAGGTCGTCGCCATCTCGCTCGGCCGAGCGGCGCACGTAGAGCACGGCCATCCAGATCGGCAGCGGCGGGAGCGCCAGGGTCAGGCCGACGAGCAGGGCCGCCGCGCTGAACCCCTGGGCGATCGGCGACTCGGAGCCGAGCAGGAAGATGAGCGGCAGCGGCACGAGGACGCCGATGGCCAGCGTGCTCCCGATGGCCAGGGCGCCGAAGATCAGGCTGGCGCACATATAGGCTAGCAGGTTCGCGCCGAAGCGGTAGAACGTCATGTCGATGCTGCGCCGCAGGGCCGCGCCCATGCGCAGCTTGCCCTGGACGAAGGGCTGTAGGCTGAAGATCAGGCTGCCGTAGGTGGCCCCGCTCAGCACCAGGCTGAACCCGTAGAGCAGCACAAAGGCCACCACTATGATCACGCCGAGCAGGCCGACGAGCGCCGCGCTGGCCTGCCCGCTTCCGCTCGCCAGCCCGGCCATGCTGCCTGCGGCCGCGCCCATCACCGCGTAGAGCGGGCAGAAGCAGACCATGCTCATGATCGAGACCGCCAGATTGGTGATGGTGAGGAAGACTCCGCCGTAGCAGCCCATGCCGACCAGGCGTAGCGGCCTGATCGCCAGGGCTTCGCGCAGTGTGACCGACTCGCCGCGCAGGGCCGTCGCCGCCGCGCGGCTGATCGCGCCCATCAGGTAGACGCTCAGGGGCATGCTGATCAGCGCCACGAGCAGGATTGTCACAAGCCCGCCGCCTGAGGCGAGCAGATCGGGGCGGCGGATGATTAGGAGCGTGAGGGCGATCATCGGCAGGGCGCCGAGGGCGATGATCAGGGCGAAGCGCGGGAACTCGCGCCGGTACAGGCGCAGGCCATCGTCGAGCAGGTCTAGGGTGGGCTGAAGTGTGTCTCGCATATGCAGACTGGTGAGTCGTCGGGGCGCAGCAGCGCCGCGCTGCTGCGCTATCACGGTAGCCGGTCGCCCTCGGCGATGATCCGCAGCAGCTCGGCCTCGCTTGCTGCGCCCTGGCGCATGCGTGCCAGCAGGGCGCGCAGTGCGGCTGCGTCGAGCGGGCGGGCGGCGGCCAGGGCGGCCACGAAGGCGTCGTCATCGAGGGATGGGCTGATCCCGTGGGGTCGGCCCAGCCGTCGTCTGAGGGCCGCGCGGTAGTGGGCCAGGATGTAGCCGCTCTTGCGGCCCCGCCGCAGCAGGCCGGCCATGCTCTCCAGGTACTCGGCGCTGCTGCGCCGGGCCGTCTCCTCGCGCAGGGGCACCGGGCGGCCGAAGCGCCGCCCGCTCAGGGCCGCGTAGGCCGCGCCCACCAGGGCCGCGTAGATCACGGCCCAGCCCCAGGGGCTGCCCATCAGCAGCCCGCCCAGGGACGGCTCGCGGACGAACCCGTGGTGGTACTCGTCGAAGATCAGGCGTCCGCCGGCGGGCGCGCGCCGCAGCAGGCCGAGCACCAGGGCCGGGCTGCCCGCGTCGGCCAGCCCGGCGTTGGTGAAGGGGCGCAGGGCCGCGCTCAGGTAGATGTAGCCCCGGCCCCGCTGCACGCCCGCCAGCACCGGCCCGCCAGCCGCCCCGATGATCGGCGCCGCGTCGGCGGGCAGATCCCCAAGCATCGCGCTGGTCTGGGCCACGATCGTGTCGGCGGGCGCGGCCGGCTGGGCCATTGCCGCCCGCTCGATCATGCCGCCCGGCGCGTCCACCGTCGTGGCGCCCGCCGCGCGCAGCAGGGCCGCGCCCCCGCCGAAGCGCCGGTCGTCGGCAAGGATGAGGGTTCCGCCCGCCTCCACCCAGCGCAGCACCGCATCGGCCTCCGCCGGGGTGTAGCTCGTCGAGGGTGCCAGGACAAACAGCAGGTCGGCCCCCGTGTCCATTGCGAAGTTGCGGTACTCCAGGCGCTCCGCGCGGTAGCCCAGGTCGCCCAGCCAGCGGTAGAGCGCCAGCGCGCCGCCCGGCCCGCTGGCGTGCGACGTGGCCCCGCGATCCGCGCTGTCATCGGCGGGCACCAGGGTCAGGAGCGCCGCTAGGGCTAGGAAGAGCCCTGTGACGATCAGGATGTCGCGGCGGAGTAGGCGCTTCAAGGCCGGTCGTCCCTCCCCTGGCTCGCGCGCAGCGCGGCCACCTGGCCCGCGTAGGCGGCGAAGCCTGCGGCGTCTAGCGCGATATCGCCGTACCAGACCTGGTCGAAGGTCTCGACCACCGGGCGCAGGCGCTCGCGCAGGTTCGGGCTATCGCCGAGGCGCTCCAGGTACTCGCGGTTGGTCAGCGAGCGGTCGTAGCGCAGACGGCCGCTCTCATCGAGCCAGAGCAGCGACGAGAGGTAGAGCATGCGCGTGGCGCGGCGGTAGTCGCCCGCGCGGGCCAGGTCGCCCGCGCGCTGGGCCGCCTCGGCCGCGCCTAGGGCGGCCTCGGGGTCGGCGTCGCGCAGG
>JBAXES010000089.1:0-10476 GCA_037140315.1 Chloroflexales bacterium | reverse complement strand
TTCGTCGCCCCGTTGAGGGCGGTCTTCGCCAGGCTGCCGACGTCGGGCAGCAGGTCTGCCGGGCGCATGGCCAGGATCTCGTGGCGACGGTAGCCGCTGATCTGCTCAAGGGCCAGGTTCGCCTCCAGGATCGTGCGCCCGCTCGCATCGAGGAGCAGCACCGCATCGTTGGCGTGCTGGAGCAGGGCGCGGTAGCGCTCCTCCGAGTGGGCCACCTGGCTATAGAGCCGCGCGTTGGTGATCGCCGTGGCCGCCTGACCCGCCAGCAGCAGCAGCAGATCCTGGTCGGCCGCGCTAAAGGGCACCCCGGAGTACACCTTGGCGGCGTTCAGCACGCCGAGCACATGGTCGCCGGCGAGCACCGGCACGGCCAGCGCAGAGGTCATCTTATCCTCAAAGAACACCCCGCGGATATCGACATTCGGCGGGGTCACCTCGCCGCCGGCGTCAATGCAGAGCGGGGCGCGGTGGGTCGCAACCCACCCGGCCAGGCCCTGCGCGGCCGGCACACGGTGCCCGACCATCACACCGGGCGGCAGCCCCGAGCAGGCCGCGATCTGGAGGCTCTCACCATCCTCGTCGAGCAGCATCAGCGAGGCCCGGTCTGCCTCCAGCTCACTGCGCACCGTCTCGATGATCAGATCCTGGAGGCGCGAGAGGTCGAGCTCGGAGTGCAGGCGCTGGCTCACCTGGAGCAGCGGGCGCAGGGCGGCGACGCGCTCGTGCGCCCGCGCGGTGCGGCGCTTCTGCACAATCTCCACGGCCACCGCGCACAGATCATCAGGCGGGAGGGGCTTCTGAAGCAGGCCCTGGATGCCCAGCCGCATCGCGCCCGCCACCTGCTCGACCGTGGCCGCTCCGCTCACCAGGAGGACTGGCAGGCTGGCCTCGTGGGCGCGGATCTGCGCCAGCAGCGAGCCCTGGCTGTGCTCCGGCGCGACCATACCTAGCAGCACGAGGTCAAAGGGGTGCTCGCGAAGGCGGGCCATGGCTGCTGCGGCGCTCTCGGCCAGATCGACATCGAACCCGACGCGGCGGAGCGTCTGTGCGCAGAGGTCGCGCGTGCCCGGATCGTCATCGACTACCAGGACTCGGCCAGTATGCTCTGTCATAGGCATAGGCTGTGGGGGCAATTGGTGAGCCAGTGGGCGGGCGCGGCCACGCTGCCGCCGCCGAGCTGGCTCACAAATGAAAGCGACGTTCCAGCTCCCTCCAGACATCCTCCGGTGCCACGCCCTGGTTCTCCAGCAACACCAGGCTGTGGTAGATCAAGTCGGCCATCTCGTAGGTCAGCTCGGCGGGCGAGCCATTCTTCGCCCCGATGATCACCTCAGCCGCCTCCTCGCCGATCTTCTTGCCGATCCGGTCGACCCCGCCGCGCAGCAGCTTTGCGGTGTATGAACTCTCGTCCCGCTGCTCGCCGCGCTGGTGGATCAGGTCGGCCAGGCGAGCGACGATGCTGCCTGGCACGGCGGGGGCGGCCAGCGGCGCCCCGGCCAGGTCGTAGGAGAAGCAGCTGCGCTCGCCGGTGTGGCATGTCGGCCCGGCGGGCTCGGCGAGCACCAGCAGCGTGTCGCCGTCGCAGTCCTGGCGGATAGCGACCAGGCGCAGGGTGTTCCCGCTCGTGGCCCCCTTCTGCCAGATCTCGCTGCGCGAGCGGCTCCAGAACGTCACCAGGCCGCTCTCGTGGGTGAGGCGCAGGGCCTCCTCGTTCATGTACCCGAGCATGAGCACCTCGCCGCTGCGGGCGTGCTGCACGATCGCCGGGATCAGGCCGTGGTCGTCAAACCGAAGATTCATATCCCACCCGTAGGGGCGCAGCAGCGGTGAGGGCTCCGCCCTCACCGCTGCTGCGCCCTTACACTAGTGCCTAAAGTGCCGTCGCCCGGTGAAGACCATGGCCGCCCCGGACGCATCGGCGGCGGCGATCACGTCCGCGTCGCGCAGCGCGCCGCCGGGCTGGATAATCGCCGTCGCCCCGGCGGCCAGGGCCGCCTCGACCCCATCGGCGAAGGGGAACAGGGCGTCGGATGCCACCACCGAGCCGGCCAGGGTGAGGCCGGCCTGCTGGGCCTTCCAGACGGCCAGGCGCGAGCTATCGACCCGGCTCATCTGGCCGGCGCCGATGCCCAGCGTGCGGTCGGCCCCGGCGTAGACGATCGCGTTCGACTTCACGTGCTTCACCACACGCCAGGCGAAGCGCAGAGCCCGCCACTCATCGTCGCTGGGGGCGCGCTGCGTCACCACGCGAGAATCCTCCTCGGCCAGAGGGGTGCGGTCGGCGACCTGGGCCAGCAGGCCGCCGGGCACGCTGCGCAGCAGCAGCTCGCCGGGCTTCGTCACCGGATGCAGCAGCCGCAGCAGACGGCGGTTCTTCTTCTTGCGCAGCAGCTCAAGGGCCTCGGGGTCAAAGTCGGGCGCGATCACGATCTCCGAGAAGATCTCATCGATGGCGCGGGCCAGCTCCAGATCAACGCCGCGGTTGGCGGCGATGATCCCGCCGTAGGGGGCCTCGCGGTCGGTGGCGAAGGCGCGCTCCCATGCCTCCAGGGGCGTCGCGCCGGTGCCCACACCGCAGGGGTTGGTGTGCTTCACGATCACCACTGCGGCGGCGGTGGCGGCGGGGAACTCCTCGATCAGCTCCTGGGCGGCGGCGGTGTCGATGATATTGTTATACGAGAGCTCTTTGCCGTGGAGCTGCGCGAAGTGGCCGAGGAACCCGCCGTAGAGCGCCGCCGGCTGGTGCGGGTTCTCGCCGTAGCGCAGCGGCTGGGCCAGCGCCATGCTCACGGTCAGGGTCTCTGGCAGCTCCTGCGCGCCCAGGTAGCCGCCGATCGCCGCGTCGTAGGCCGCCGTGTGGGCGAAGGTCTTGGCGGCCAGACGGCGGCGCAGGGCGTCGGGCAGGTCGCCCGAGCGCAGGCCGGCCAGCACCTCGGCGTAGTCGGCCGGGTCGACCAGGGGCAGCACGTGGTGATAGTTCTTGCCGGCGGCGCGCAGCAGGGCCACGCCGCCGATATCGATCTGCTCGATCGCCTCCTCCAGAGTCACCCCGGGGCGGGCCACCGTCTCCCGGAAGGGGTAGAGGTTCGCCACCAGGATATCGATCGGCAGCAGGCCGTGCTCATCCATCTGGGCCATGTGGGCGGGCAGGTCGCGCCGGGCCAGCAGGCCGGCGTGAATGGCGGGGTGAAGCGTCTTCACCCGGCCGTCGAGGATCTCGGGGAAGCCCGTCACCTCGCTGACGGCGCGGGCGCGTAGGCCGGCCTCCGACAGCAGGCGCTGGGTGTTCCCGGTGGAGATGATCTCGACGCCGAGGCCGACAAGCTCGCGGGCCAGCTCGACGACGCCGGCCTTATCGTAGACACTGATCAGTGCGCGCACAGAAGCTCCCTATCAGCGAACAGCAGAAGACCCCGCCTGATAGCGACAGGCGAGGTCGCAGCGGGCACATTGTACCACACCTCTCCCGGTGGGGGCGTGGGGGCGGCGAATCCGCCAGGATTGTCGCAACGGCACCTCCGGGCGGGGGTGTGGGGCGGCGAATTCGCCCAGACCACATAAAAAGTGGGCCTGGGGCTGTGTCCCAGGAGCGTCGCATCCGCTCTGGCGGGGCTAGCCAAGCACTTCCTGCATGCGCGCGCGCAGCTCGCGGGCGACCTGGCTGGCGCGGTCGGCCCCGACGATCGGGGTGGCCCGCATCTCGAAGTAGTCGACCACAGCGGTCATCTGATCGCTGGTGGCGCGGCTCGGGTCAGAGACGCTCGCCTGCTTATAGGACTCCTGGAGCACCGCAGAGGCGCCCATGCCGAGCATGCTTGCGGCGATCCGCTCAAACTCGGGGGCGAGGGACTCGCCGGGGTGGATCGGGCGGTTCTCAATCAGGCCGCTCTGGAGGAGCTGGGCGACGATCTCGCAGGTGCGAAACTCGCCGAGGCTGCTGCGCTGGGCGATCTGGCCGATCGTATTTTTACCATCGACCATGGTCAGGATGCGCCACTCCTCAGCCTCCAGGTTGATCTCGGTGTTGCCGGTGGCCGGGTTCGGCACGAGCCGGGGCACGAGGCTGAGCGAGGGGACATACTGGTGGATCTTCGTCCATGCGTCCTGGCGCATGATCCCCTCCATGATGATCACCTCGTTGCTGATCGTGATCGTCGGCTGAGAGAGGACGCGATCATCGTGGAAGCGGAAGGGGCCGGAGGAGAGCGTGAAGAAGGTGTAGACTGCATCAAGGGGCGCGTGGCCAGGCAGATCGGCACCGATGATCTTGCCGTCGCGGAAGTAGAGCCAGCCATAGAACGACTGGCCGCTGCGCTGTCCACGGATCTCAACCCCGCCCGTCTTCTTGCTCAGGTCGACGAGCTGGATGATATCGGTCAGCGGGAACTCGCCCAGATCACCTTCAAGGGCCATAGCCTCACCGTAGGCCACAGGCAGAGCGGAACGCGCGGCGGCCCTGCAGCGGGCGATCAGCGCCGGTCACCATTGCCTGCGCCCTCCTAAAGCTTACTGATCACCACACGGCTGATCGCGCGCAGCGTCTCAAAGACGCCGGGGCCCTTGGTGGCCACCGCCTCAATCCGCGGCCAGTTCATCTTCGTGACGCCGAGGAAGTGATCCATCGTCTGCACCGAGGCGACCACGTCCTTCGGCAGATCGCGCTTATTATACTGGAGCACAATCGGGAACTCAGCGAACTTCTTATTCTGTCTGGTGATATTCTGCGCCAGCTCGCGCAGGCTGTTCACATTCTCCTGCATCTTGTTCTTATTCGAGTCTGCGACAAAGACCACCCCGTCGGCGCCGTTGAGCACCGCCACGCGCGTGCGCTCGTAGAGCACCTGGCCGGGCACCGTATAGAGGTGGAAGCGGGTCTGGAAGCCGCGAACCTTGCCGAGGTCGAGGGGCAGGAAGTCGAAGAACAGGGTGCGCTCCGTCTCTGTGGCGATCGAGAGCAGGTCACCTTTGACATCTTTTGGCACTTGGCTGTGGATATACTGCAGGTTGGTCGTCTTGCCGCACATGCCGGGGCCATAGTAGACGATCTTACAGTGGATCTCGCGCGCCGCAACATTGATCAGAGCCATAGGTCCTCTCGCATGCCTGCCTATACAGAAGCGGTCAGCGGCCAGCGTTTCGCGTGGCAGACTTCAGTGGGGTGGAAGCGCCGCTGGCGCACAGCGAGATGGCTGACGCCTGGCCTCCTAGTCGCGGAAGAGCAGATCGATCGTATCTTCCATCGAGGTGCGGAACGACGAGCCGAGCACCTCATCGCGGGCCTTATGCTGCTGGCGCACCCGGTCGAGCACCGAGGCGAGCTCGTCGGTGGCCTTCTTCGTGAGCACCTTCACCAGGCCGATATGCGTGCCCTTATTGAAGATGATGCACAGGATCCACTGCTCCTCGATCATAGCGATGAAGATATTCTCGCGCACGCCCTGCTGAAATGAGGCCCGGAAGTCGCGCTCGCGCAGGAGCTTGGCGACCTCACGCGAGGACGCGAAGACGCCCGCGATCAGCGCTCCGAGGGCCGTGATGTCCTGACGATCACCATCGCCCTTCGAGGAGATAACCTGGCCGCTTTTATCGAGCAGAAGGGCGTAGTCGCTCCCGGTATCTTCCACAAGACGACCTAGGCACTCCTCGATCTGGTTGATCTCTTCGGTGGGGACAATGATGCTTGTCAGCTGTGGATCCATCGATACCTGCCTTACACGTGATCAGCTCGGGAGGCCTACGGCCGCACGCTACCTGAATTATAGCATATAGGAGAATCAGATGTCTCGTAAGGCATCGCCCATATCGCCACGATGTTTCGCGACCAGGAACCGCACATAGCCGAGGTCATCACGGGAGCTGGCCAGCAGCAGCAGCATGGCTTCCGAGGTAATCGGCTCGATCACCACCAGGCCGTGCTCATACTCTAGCATGGTCTGTAGCGCGCCGCCCTTCGCGATCTCGCGACCGAGGGCCTCGGCCATAGCCAGCCCGTTGGACGCTACCGCGCAGATCGCATCGACATCGATGCCAGAGCGGGCCGTACTCTCGATCAGCAGCCCGTCCGTCGCCACAACTGCCGCCAGATCGATGCTCTCGACAGCGCGAAAGCGGCCCAGCAAATCCCGTAGCTTGCTGCTCATAGGTGGGAGGCTCCTTCGACGGGCGCCAGACCACAGCGGCGCCAGGCGTTTCTATTATACACGAGGGCATCTGGGTCTAGGGCTATGGCGTAGCGGATCTATAGGGGCATGCCTAGCGACAGGCGCAGCGCTAGGGATCGACGCCGTTGCCCCGATCCCGCTCTTTGGGCGGTCGACCGGTGCGAATATTACGTAGCGAGTGGATCGTCGCGGCGATCGCCCGATCTGCCCAGCCATAGATCGTTGGCCGACTCTTCTGGAGATCGTCGGCGATCTGCGTGACGTTCGTGCGATACTCGGGGTCAAAGGTGGCAAGGTTGATCCGCGCGGAGGCGACTATCTGCTGAATCTCTTCGTCGGTCAGCCCATGCTCACGCATGAGCTTTTTGGCTCGCTTGCTGGATATGTCCAGTTCCATGCGTTTCTCCTTGCCGCCTGACCGCCAGTTGGTGCTATTCGCCCCATGTGATGGGCATCCACCTCAGGTGTAAGTATTTATCATCATAACATGCGGCGCGCGGCCTGTCCAGTGTAGGCTGTAAATAGTATCTCACGCGCAGGATCGTCCGCCCGACACTTGATGGGGAAGCGCGGCATTCTGCATCACATGGCAAACAAACATGCGCCCACATAGGGCGTAACACCGACTACAACGCCATGATATGCCATGAGTAAGGCTTAACAGATTATTCCGGGTCTGCGCGCATAGAGTGTAAAGTGTTATCCGGCGTTGGCGGGCCGGAGTATGGCGACCGCGCTGGCGGACGCCCCTATGCTACAATACAGCATCGGAGGACGCCCATGCTCGAACAGCCAGATAACCGCCTGCGCCAGCGCGAGTATCTGCTCCAGATCAGCCGCGCCATCACCGCGCAGCTCGACCTCTCCAGCGTGCTGAACCTCGTGATCACCTACGCGGTCGAGATGCTCGCTGGCACCTCCGGCCTGATCGCGATCTACGACGAGGAGAGCGACGACGTCCTGCGCATCCGCGCCTCGTCCCAGCTCCCCCGCGAGATCTGGCCGGCCTTCGCGCCGCTCCTCGACCTGCCCGTGGGCGACCTCACCCGCCGTGGGGTCACTGTGCTGCGCGACGTCGCCGCCGACACGGGGCTCAGCCTGCGCCAGATGATCGCCCTGCCGCTCACGGTGCGCCAGTCTGCCGTGGGCGTGATCTATGTCTTCCGCGCCGCCCTCAACGTCGACTTCTCGGCCAACGACCGCCAGCTGCTGCAGGACTTCGCCGACCAGGCGGCGATCGCCGTCTCGAACGCCCGGCTCTACCAGGGCGTCCTGCGCGAGAAGCAGCGCCTCGACGCCATGATCGAGCAGAGCGCCGACGGGGCGATGATCATCGACAGCCGCTGGCGGATCACCACCTTTAACAAGGCTATGGAGCAGATCACCGGCTGGGGCCGCGAGGAGGCGATCGGCCGGCCCTGCGCCGAGGTGCTGGCCATCCACAGCGCCCAGGGCGTCAATATCTGCCTGACGGACTGCCCGCTCCAGCGCCGGCCCTTTGTGGAAAACCCCGTGGCCGATGGGCGGATCACCAACCGTGACGGCCGCGAGTTCTATGTGCAGAGCCGCTACGCCCCCCAGCGCGGCCCCGGCGGCGGATTCCTCGGCGCGATTGCCAATGTGCGCGACATCACCGCGCAGCGCCGCGAGGTCGAGCTGCAAAACACCTTCATCTCGGTGATCTCCCACGAGCTGAAGACGCCGGTGAGCATCATCAAGGGCTACGCCGGCACCCTCGCCCGCCAGGACGCCACCTTCTCGCAGGAGACACTGCGCGAGGGCCTGACGGTGATCGAGGAGGAGGCCGACCGCCTGGCCCGCCAGATCCAAGACCTGCTCGATGTCTCGCGGGTGGCCGCCGGCGGCGTGCGGCTCGACCGCTCGGACTTCCCGCTCCCCAGCCTGGCCGCCGACGTGGTGCGCGGGTTCGCCGCCCAGACCGAGGGCCGCTTCGAGTTCGAGCTGCGCTTCCCCGACGAGATGCCGCCCGTCCACGCAGACTACGAGCGGCTGCGCCAGGTTTTAAGCAACCTGGTGTCTAACGCCGTGAAGTACAGCCCCGACGGCGGCACCATCCGCATCGGCGCCCGCGCCGAGGGTGATATAGCCATCGCCTATGTGTCCGACCACGGCATCGGCATCGCCCCCGAGGAGCAGGAGCAGATCTTTCAGCGCTTCTACCGGGTCGATAACCGCCTGCGCCGCGAGACCCAGGGCAGCGGGCTGGGCCTCTACCTGGCCCGCGCCGTGATCGAGGCCCACGGCGGCAAGATCTGGGTCGAGAGCCAGCTCGGGCGCGGGGCACGCTTCTTCTTCACCCTGCCGCTCGCCCGCCGTCAGCTCACGGATTAATGTTGAATGTTGAATTGTCGGACATTCAGCATTCAGCATTCAGTATTCAGTATTCAGCATTCAACATGTTCCAGCGCGCCACCATCGCCGCCCTCGCCCTCATCCTGGTGCTCGCCGTCGCCCTGGCGCAGCCGGGGCTAGCCCTGCTCTGCGCCCTGCTGCTGGTCACCGCCGGCATGGCCCGCCTCTGGAGCCGCTGGTCGCTGCGCGGGGTGATCTACGAGCGGCAGCTCAGCCAGCTGCGCGCCTTCCCCGACGACGAGATCGAGCTGACGATCAAGGTGACGAACCGCAAGCTGCTGCCCCTGGCCGGCCTGCGCATCTTCGACCGGCTGCCGACGGCGATCACCCTGGTGAACGCGAGCACCACCTTCAGCGGCACGCGCCAGGCGCAGATCCTCCAGCGCCGCACCAGCCTGCGCTGGTACGAGAGCGTGGCCTGGCGCTACACGCTGCGCTGCGCGGCCCGCGGCGCCTACCGTATCGGCCCGGTGCAGATGCTCAGCGGAGACCCCTTCGGACTCTACAGCAGCGACGCCGACCTAGAGGTCTACAGCACCCTGCTGGTCTACCCGCGCCTGATCAGCCTGCCCGATCTGGGGCTGCCGGCGCGCAACCCGCTGGGCGATGTGCGCGCCGGGCAGCTCCTGCGCGACCCGCTGCGCATCGTGGGCGTGCGCGACTACACGCCGAGCGACCCGCTGAAGGATGTGCACTGGGCGGCCACGGCGCGCACGGGCAGCCTGCAGACCCGCGTCTACGAGCCGACCACGTCGCGGGTGCTGGCGATCTTCCTTGATCTGGACACCTTCGAGTTCTACTACGAGGGGATCGACCCGGCGCTGGCGGAGCGCATGATCAGCGCGGCGGCCACCGTGGCGCGGGCCGGGCTGGACGCGGGCTACGCGGTGGGCCTGTACGCCAACGGGGCCCCGGCCGAGTTCGAGCACCTGGCCCGCCTGCCCGCCGGGCGCAGCCCCGCCCAGCTCGGCCAGATTATGGAGACCCTGGCCCGCCTGACCGCCTACTCGGTCACGACGATCGGTCGGGTGCTCCAGCTCACGGTGCCCGACCTGCGCCCCGGCACGACGATCATGCTGATCGGGTCGGTGAACACCGAGGCCACCCGCGCCGCCCTGCTGCGCCAGCGCGAGCTGGGCTACCAGATATCGTGGCTCTTTATGGGGCCGGGCGAGGCCCCGCGCGTCCCCGGCGTGCGCGTCATCCGCGCCGCTTCCTCGCAGACGCCCCTCCCCAACGCCGCGGCGTAGCCCGGACGCAACCTTTTGCGGGGCCGACGCGTCCCAATCGTAGCTACTGCGCACAACGGAGGGATGTGATGATCGGGACACTGATCGCGCTGGCCACGGGCCTGGGGCTCTCGACGGCCGCCGGGCTCAACGCGTTTCTACCGCTGCTGACGATCGGCATCCTGGCGCGCTTCGGGCTGATCGAGCTGGCGGCGCCGTTTGGGCTGCTGACACACCCGCTGGTGCTGCTGATCGTCGCGGCCCTGGCGGTGCTCGACTTTGTGGGGGACAAAGTGCCCGCCGTAGACAGCGCGCTGCACGCGGCGGGGGTGATCATCGCGCCGATCGCCGGGGCCATCCTGGCCCTGGCGGCCCAGGGCGATGTGGCGCACATCCACCCGGCGGTGGTCGCGATCGCCGGGGTGGTGGCGGCGGGGGGCACGCACCTGGCCCGCGCGGCGGTGCGCCCGGTGGTGACGACGGCCACGGCCGGCACCGGCAACCCGGTGCTCAGCCTCGTCGAGGACGGGGCCGCCCTGGCGCTCAGCGTGCTGGCGATCCTGGCCCCGGCTATGGCGATCATCCTGGTGGCCATCCTAGCCGTGGTGCTCTTCCGGGTCTTCCGGCGGGCCGCGCGGGTCTGGGGTGAGCGAGAAGTGTAAGAAGCTGTCTGAAAAGGATGGTGGTCGGTGCGGGAGATTGGGTACACTTGG
>JBAXES010000088.1:0-10494 GCA_037140315.1 Chloroflexales bacterium | reverse complement strand
GGGGGGGGCGTGAGTGGGTCGTATCGCTTGGCTTGGCGGAGGACCACCGCAAATCGTCCGCATCGCTCATCTGATCACAGTATAGCCGGGACATGTTAGAACCGTGTTAACACCCTATAAGATCGGCGTTAACGTTCGCGCCCGCAGCCGCCAGCCTTAAAAAATCAGCAGATACAAAAGGGGGCGTGGCGCGTAGCGCCACGCCCCCTTTTGTATAGAAGATCACCAGGGCGAGAGCCCGGGGATGTTCAGCCGGGCGTTGGTGACCAGGTTGAACAGCGTCGGGCCGTAGTTGACCAGGATCAGCACGGCCGCGACCGCCAGCCAGGGCGTGAAGCGGTCCAGGATGGCCGGGACATCCTCGGGGCCAGAGACCGCCTTGGCGAAGACAACCTCCTGCGTGCGGCTGTCCTTCTGGCCGGCGCTGATCGTCATAATCATGTTGAGGTAGTAGAGCGCCGCGCTGAAGAACATGATCAGCCCGCCGACCATCGTCATGGGCAGCAGCACCTTCCAGCTGTCCAGCACGTAGGGCGCCCCGCCGATCATCGTGCGCCGGGGCATGCCGCGCAGGCCCAGCTCGTGCATAAAGTGCGAGAAGATGCCCATGCCCACAAACCATGTCCAGGCCTGGGCCAGGGCCATCCGCCGGCTCCACAGCGCCCGCCCGGTGATGTGCGGCACCAGCCAGTAGGTGATGCCCATGAAGCTCAGGGCCACCGCCGTGCCCACCGTCAGGTGGAAGTGGCCGGAGATCCACGCGGTGTTGTGTACCACCAGATCCAGGTTGTACGAGGCGTTCACCAGGCCGCCGATCCCGCCGAAGGCGAAGAGCAGCATCGCCACCACCTGCGTGGTGAACTCGGGCTTGCCCCAGGGCAGGCTGAAGATCCAGGTGAGCCAGCCCTTGCCGCCGCGCTTACGCCCCGAGTACTCCAGCGATGCCACCACGTTGAAGAATGTCAGCAGGCTGGGGAAGAACACCACGAAGGTGAAAGTGGCGTGTACCAGCTTCCATGCCTCCGAGATGCCGGGGTCGGTGATCTGGTGGTGGATGCCGATCGGCACCGAGAGGATGAGGAATAGGATGAACGACACGCGGGCCATCGGCTCGCTGAACAGCTTGCCGCCGGCGTGCTGCGGTACCAGCGTGTACCACGAGACGTAGGCCGGCAGCAGCCAGAAGTAGACGATCGGGTGGCCGGTGAACCAGAACAGCGTGCGCGCCAGGATCACGTCCGTGCCCTGCACCAGGCCCAGCGACCACGGGATAAGCAGGAAGATCATCTCCGAGGCGATGCCGATCGTGGCGATCGTCCACATCGACATGGTCACGAGGGCCATGAAGGCCGGCAGCGGCGTGATCTTGCCGGGGTTCGCCTTGAGCCAGGCGTTGCGGGTGAGGATCATGTTTACCAGCAGCAGCCATGTGCCGGCCACCACCAGCGTCAGCCCGATGTAGTAGAGCGAGCTGGCCTTCAGCGGCGGGTAGAAGGTGAACAGCACCGTCGCCTGGTTTAGCAGCAGCGGCACGGCGGCGGTCAGCAGGCCCGTCGTCATCACCCCCAGCGTTACCCACGCCATGGCCGGGCTGGCCATCGGCTTGTCCAGCGCCTTGGCGAAGATGAAAGTCAGAAACCCGATGATGTAGAAGGTGGTGAAGACCAGCACGTTCAGCACACCGTGGAGCGAGAGGCCCTGGTAGTAGCCGCCGGGCAGCACCGGCTTGATCGCCGGGTACAGGTCGATGCCGTTGTAGTTTAGCACCTGCAGCACGCCCATCAGCCCGCCCACGGCGAGGAAGGTGAACGCGATCAGGATATTGATGCCGGCGATCCGCTTCTCGGTCCCGAAGCGTTCAGCGCTCTCGGCGACCATCGGCCGAGCAGAAGACATTGCATGCGCCATGGTTACATCCCTCTATCCGCTATCCTCTGCTCATTTCACGATCACCTTCCCATACATCGTCTGGTGCCCGCCGCCGCAGAACTCGTGGCAGACGATCAGGTACTCGCCGGGCGTGCGGAAGGTCGCCGTCACTTTGGTGATCTGCCCCGGGACGACCATGCCGTTGGCGTCGGTGCCCTCGATCTTGAAGCCGTGGATCACGTCGCGGCTGGTCAGCGAGAAGGTCACCTTCGCGCCTGCCGGCACCTCGATCGTGTTCGGCGTGAACATAAAGACCTGGGCGATGATTGTCGCCTCGTAGACGCCGGGGGCCATCTCGCGCACGCCGGGCTTGTCGAAGGGCGCCGTCTGCGCGAGGGCCTGCGGGTCAATCCGCCCGACGTCGGTCGGCACGCGGATCCCCACCGCGAAGGCCGTGATCACCACCGCCACGAAGAGCGTCACCGGGATGGCCACGCTGGGCAGGATCCACGCCACCTCGAACAGGTAGCTGACAAACTTGCTGTTGTCTCTCATAGCGGCGGGAGGCCTCCGTTGCTGATCAGAGTCAGGTACGCCTGCATCCAGAGCGTGACCATGACCAGCAGGTACCCAATCATGATCAGCAGCGTGCCCCGTGGCGGCTCGTGTGGCTCATGCTCCTCGGCCTCCTCGGCATTCTGACTCTTGTTGTTGTCTGCCATACGCTTGCGCTCCTTAATACAGGGTTTCAGGTGCTGGGTTTCAGGTTTCAGACAAGGTTTCAGCGTACGTTACAGTTCAGGCAATTGCACTGCATCAGGATGCGGTATTTCTGTTCCCTGTTCCCTTGTCTCAGGCCGAATATCTGACGCTGAGTACCTGACACCTGACACCTGACATCTGACACCTCAATCCGGATAGCACAAGAACAGGTGCGAGAACTCGTAGACCTGGCGCATCACTCCGGTGCTGCTGCGCTCCTGGTTGAGCAGGCCGAGGTCGCGGCTCAGCCTTGACATCGTCAGGCTGCCCAGCTCGTAGCGGGCGCGCAGGATGCCCCGCTCGTCGATCAGGAGCACCCGCTGGTCGTGAGCCATCCGCCCGCTGGCGTCAGGCTTCTCGTAGTAGATGCCTAGCTCGCCGCCCGCCAGCCCTTTGATCTCCTCCGGCGCGCCGGTGAGGAAGCTCCAGCTGGCCGGGTCGGCGCCCATCTGCGCGGCGTAGCCCCGCAGCACCTCGGGCGTGTCGTGGCTTGGGTCCAGGCTGATGGTGGCGAAGGTGATCCGCGCGCCCAGCACGCCGGACTCCGCCAGGGCGGCGCGCACATCCTGGAGCCGGCGGTTCAGCTCGGCGCAGCCATCGCCGCAGCGCGTGTAGCTGAAGCTCATCAGCACCATCCGCCCGCGCAGCTCGGCGTCGCCCATCGGTCGCCCGTCTTGGTTGGTCAGCAGGTAGTCCGGCATAGTGCGCAGGCGCGGCAGCACCTTCACCGGCTGGACGAGGGCGAACCAGAGCGTTAGCGCCAGCATCACCCCCATTAGCCCGCCCACGCTGACCAGCAGCGGCTGCAGCCAGCCCATCCTGAGGGCGGCGGGCATGCGCTGCGGCTGTGGCTGGGTCAGGTTTGAGCTCTTCATTGCCTGTGGCAGTTTTTTGTGAGCTTGAGAACAAGGTATCTGATACGCAGAGTATAAGAGCCATACCGCTGCCGCGCTGTAATGGCGCGGCAACTGTTGATTGTGATCCCCTAACCGTTCAAGTTTGGGGCTACCGCCCTAAAAACCTACATCTATCTGGTTGAAATTGCCAGCGAAGCTGGCAATTTCAACCAGATAGATGTATCACAATTAGGAGTCTACAGCCATCAAATCCCCGCAGGCTAATTGGCGGCTGCAAAGGCCCGTTGGGCACCCGCCTCCGGCGCATCCCCCGACAGGGTCGCCGCGCTGAGCAGCACTAGGGCCACCCAGACCAGGTCGGCCATGAGCAAGTGGATGATCTGGAGGGTGATCGGGGCGAGCAGGGCCAGGTTGATCGCGCCGACGCCAAGCTGGGCCAGGAAGAGCAGCAGCAGCAGGGTTGCCCCCAGCTGGGCGCCCTGGCTCGGGCGCTGTCGGCTGAGGATCTGGCTGATCACCAGCAGGTAGATCCCGGTGGCGATGGCCAGGGCCGGGTGCCAGAAGCGCAGCCGGATCAGGAAGTGCGCGGTCGGGTTGAGGTCCTCGGCAAACCCGGCGCCCAGCGACTCGCTGGGGAAGAGGGTGTCGCCCAGCGCGGTGATCGCCCCGGTTGCGCCTAGGGCCAGCACGGCCAGCACGCCGACGCCGAGCATCCAGCCCGCCGCTCCCTGGCCGCGCAGCCGGATGGCCTGTCCGCCGCCCGCCCACCAGGCCGTCAGGGTGATCGCGCCTCCCAGCAGCAGCGTGTTCACCAGGTGGACGCCGCTGGCCACCGCCCGGGCCGCCGAGGTGTTGTGGTTCACCAGCTGGAACAGCACCAGCCCCGCGCCCAGCAGGCTCTCGATCACAATAAAGATCATCGTCAGCTTGGCCCCCCGCCGCGCCAGGTGCCCCTGCGGGAAGATCCGCAGTGCCCACACCAGCAGCGCCACCGCCAGAATGAGCGAGATCCCGCTGGTGATGCGGTGGGCGAACTCGACGAGCGTCTGAACCTGCTCCGCCCGTGGGATGACCTGGCCGTTGCAAAGCGGCCAGTGCTGGCCGCAGCCCGCGCCTGAGCCGCTGGCCCGCACGTAGGCGCCCCATAGGATAACCAGGATGTTGTAGGCAAGTACGCCCCAGGCAAACTGAGTGTAGCGTCGCTGCATAGCGATCTCCATAGTGTGCTCAATGCGAGATAATGTGCCGGTATTATACCAACTCTCTAAGGAATTACTACCGGCGGGGGTGTCCGATGGGTCGCTCCCCTGTATGGCTGACCGCATCCCTTGTCAAAACCCTTTACATATAATAGTGCGTAATCTCCTCTTAATAGTTGAAAGTGGATAACCTGTGGAAAGTGTGGATGACGCACGAATTGATCGTCCTGACGCGGTCTGCTCCGGTGAGAATCGGGATCTCTTGTCCGTATGCGGGTGGCGAATCCGCCCCCGCGCGCCCCACCGGGCGGTGGTGGGGTTAATATTGACAAATAAAATAACTTAGACTATGCTAAACCCTCTAAAGAACCGCC
Source organism: Chloroflexales bacterium (assembly GCA_037140315.1). Classification (GTDB taxonomy): domain Bacteria; phylum Chloroflexota; class Chloroflexia; order Chloroflexales; family Chloroflexaceae; genus Oscillochloris. Next base: position 5,433 of record JBAXES010000088.1, on the reverse strand, counting down.
GCTCAGCCTGAAGGAATGCCGCTATGCCCCGCCGGATTCTGATCGGACTGCTGCTCGCCGGGCTCGCGCTGCTGCTCGCCCCCGCCGCGACCTTCGCGCAAGGCGGATCGCCCGCCGACGGGCTTCGCGCCGCGAACAAGGAGGTGGAGATCGCAGTAAGCCAGGTCGCGGCCGGCGACCTCGCGGCCGCCCAGGTGTCTCTGGCCGAGTTCCATGATGGCTGGGCGAAGGTGGAGGACGCGGTGCGCGACCAGTCGCGCGGCACCTACGCCGCTGTTGAGTCGGCCTACGACAAGGCGCGCGGCGCCCTGGCCGCCGGGGATGTGCTTGCCGCTAAGGCCGCGCTGAAGGAGCTGGGGCAGGCCAATCAGGCATTTCTCACGGGCAGCGCCCCCACAGAGTCCGCCGCGCCGGCCCAGGCTGTCTCGCTGGAGACGCTGCTGCCGATCCTGACCGAGGTGAGCGATGCGCTGGCCGCTGGCAATGCCGCGACCGCCGCCGCCGAGCTTGAGTCTTTCCGCGCGGCGTGGCCCGACGTCGAGGGTGAGGTGAAATCGCGCGCGCCGGAGATCTACCGCAACAGCGAGAACGCGCTGGCGGCGGCGGCGGCGGCGATCGCGGCGGGGGATCTGCCCGGCGCTCACGCCCTGATCAGCCAGCTTCAGGCAGACCTGCTGTCGATGCTGGCCCCGGAGCGCTACGGGGTCTTCGACGCGCTCAGCATCCTGCTGCGCGAGGGCCTAGAGGCCCTGCTGGTGATCGCGGCCCTGCTGGCCTTTCTGGAGCGCACCGGCAACCACGACAAGCGCGGGTGGATCTGGGGCGGCGGCATCCTCGGCATTGTGGCGAGTGTGGGTGCCGGCCTGATCATCGCCGTGATCTTCCGCGGCGTGGCCACCGGCAGCAACCGCGAGCTGATCGAGGGCTTCTCTGGCCTGATCGCCGCCGCCATGCTCTTCGGGGTGAGCTTCTGGCTCCATAGCAAGTCGCACGCCGGGGCCTGGCAGACGTATATCCATGAGCGCACCAGCGCGGCCCTGGCCACCGGCAGCCTGTTCTCGCTCGGCATGCTGGCCTTCTTCGCGATATTCCGCGAGGGCGCTGAGACGGCCCTGTTCTATATCGGTATCGCGCCTGCGATCTCCACGAGCGACCTGGCCCTTGGCATCGGCCTCGCTGTGGCCATCCTGCTCGTTGTGGGCGTGCTGGTGCTGTGGGTCGGCGTGCGCCTGCCGCTGCGGCCCTTCTTCCTCGTCACCAGCGCGCTGATCTTCTACCTGGGCTTTAAGTTCATCGGCACCGGCCTCCACGCCCTCCAGGTCGCTCGCGTGCTGCCGGCCAGCGGCGCGGGATTCCTGCCCGACCTGCCGGCCCTGGGGGTCTTCCCTACCTGGCAGACAACGCTGCCCCAGCTGGCGCTGCTCGGCGTCGCGGTGGTGGTGGTGCTGCTGGAGCAGGTGCTGCGCCGCCCGGCGACGCACCAGCAGGCGGCCTGATGTTGGGGAGGCTCGGAGGGGCCGCAGGCCCCTCCAAGAGCCATGGCGCTACGTTGAAGGGGTTGCCAGCGAAGCTGGCAACCCCTTCAACGTAATGCGGGCTAGGGCGACAGCCCTGGTGCGATTAGCCGCCGAAGGCGATCATTACCAGGACGGCGATGAGGGCGCCGCCGACCGAGCTGCTCAGGTTGACGATGTCGTTGTTCAGCCAGGGCCAGCCGCGCACGAAGGTGGTGGGCCTGCCGCTGCGGTCGAAGCGCCGCTCAGTCTCGCGCCCGTCAGGGTAGGCGTAGATCGCCTGGAAGGTGGCGCCTTCTAGGCTGTCGAGCATCGCGCCGCCGAAGCCGCCCATGATCGCCGCCGGGATCACCCACCAGGGCGCTGGCACGCCTGTGACGAGCAGCAGGATGAACAGGCAGATGCCGATGAGGGTTGCGCCGAGGGCGGCGGCGCTGCTGCCGAAGAGCGTGATCCCGCCGGATGTGCCGGGCTCCACCTCGCGCCCGCTGGTGATCAGCCGCGGCTTGTGCGGGCTGAGCACGCCGAGCTCAGTCGCCCACGTGTCAGCGTTCACCGTCGCCATCAGGCCGACGAATGCCGCTAGCAGGATCACTGGTCTGCCCGTGAGGCCGTAGGCCACCGCGCAGAGCGCGCTCAGCCCGCCGTTCGCCATCGTCTGCGAGAAGTCGCGTCGGCCGCCCTTCTCGAACTTCTCGGCGGCGCGCTTCTCTTTGATCTGCTCCTTATAGCGTGAGAGCAGGCTGCTGCTGATGAAGAAGATGATCAGGGTGAGCCCCCACGCCCAGCCGCCGAAGCCGAGAGTGAGGGTGCCGACAAGGATTGCCCCGAGCCACCCGCTGACGCTGAGCGACCTTCGCCAGTAGGCGAGACCACCGATTGCGGTGCTAAGCACCAGCCCAGATCCGATGATTACAAGGTATTCGTTCATACTGCGGTGAGCGGGGCATGCTCCGCCCGGCAAACAAAAGCGGGACACTGGCTATTCAGTGCCCCGCGATTATACCAGAGTTATTCAATCATAGGGTTAGCGCATCAGGCGGCAGCGGCCTGCTCACGGATCTCGTTGCGCTGGCTGCGCTCGCGGATTGTCGTCAGGGCTGACTCAAGCTCTCTGCCCAGCATGCCCGATACGGTCTGCACCGGTACGAAGGCGGCCATCGGCCCCAGCATCGGCACTAGGTCGAGCCACATAGTCGCCTGAATGTCAGTCCCGTTCACCGCCGGGCTGAGCGTCCAGCGCGTCTCAACTGGTACGGGCGTTCGTACTTTGAACAGGATCTCGCCCGGCTCTGTCCAGGTCAGGTCGCCCTCGCAGCGGATGGTGCCGAACAGGCCGCCGATCGACATATGTGTGACTAGTCGCGCGGTGCGGGTCTCCATGTTGCGGTTTAGTATCTCTACCTTATGAAAGCGCGGCAGCAGATTGCCGATGCGATTCGGGTCGGAGAGTACGGCGAACACCTCCTCGGGGCTGCTGGTCTCAATGTAGGCCCGGCGGGTGACGGTGATCATCGCGTGACTCCTCGTTATCATCTGGCTCAGGCATAAGGCGTTATCGCTCTGTGCAGTTACACACAACGTACCGTTTTTGTCAATAGTTTGCAAAGATAGCATATCATGTTGGTTAAGGCATGTCAATGGCTTGGCGCGCTTAGTGCAAACGTATTGACATGCTGCAATCTGGCTGCTACAATCGCGGTTTGTGCAGTGGTTCACGAGATGTGATGGGGGGAGATGCCGTGTCCACAGGGGTTCGCTCAACGTTGCGTCGCGCGCGCTCCGCTGGGATTCTTGTCGCGCTCAGCATTGGCCTGAGCGCATGTACGCCGCCCGATCCATCGCAGCGCATCCTGCCTACGCTCCCAGCGATCCTCGACATCACTCCCGCGCCGACCCTCGACATTGATGCGACGGCCACCGCCTATGCCAGTGTGATCCGCCCCTCGTCGACGCCCGCAGCTCTCTACACGGTGCAAGCTGGTGACACGCTAAGCGGCCTGGCCGAGCGATTCAACACCACTGTCGAGTCGCTCACGGCGGCAAATGGTATCACCGACCCAAATTCACTCCAGCCCGGGCAGACTCTGATCATCCCCTCGCTCCTGCGCACCCCGGTGGCCGGGACTCTTGCCCCCAACCATACCCCCACGCCCACCGTGTCTACGCCCTAAGCACGGCTCAAATCCTCCTGAAGACTCCCTTGACACTAGCTGTTAAATTCGGTATAGTACCAGTGTCGGCTAATCCACAGCAATGCCGTCCAGGCACGAAGGAGGTGATGCCCATGAGTATTAGCAAGCGTATGGGTGTCACCACTGGTGAGGCCCTCTAGGGTCGCCCCAGCGGTGACGCCCGGTTCTTTTGTTGAAGGCCCCTGCCACTGGCAGGGGCCTTCAGCGTTGCGCAGCTTCGCGGTTGGCCGCGTCAGCTGTAGAATCCACACCTCAGCGCCGCCGTGACATTGTCGCGGTGGCGCTTTGATTTCAGCCCTGAGCAGATCTTCCTACCTTACACAGATCGCTGGGCCTTCTCCGCCTTTCGTTGTATTGTCGTCACCCTTAATATAAGGTATCCTTACTATCAGGAAACCTGCCTATAACCCAGAGGGGTTGCGCACACGCCAATGCCAACTGAAGCCGCCGCCGCCGCGCGAAACCTGCTCGACGCCCTGCCCCTGCTCAACCGTAGCGTGGCCGCCGTCGTCCAGGGCGACGCGCCCGACGCCCTGACCATGCCGCAGTTCCGGGTGCTCGCCTTCCTGAGCGCTGGCCCGCTGACCGTGAGCGATCTGGCTAGGCGCCGCCGCGTCACGATGGCCGCAATGGGCGAGCTGGCCCAGGCCCTGGTCGAGCGCGGCCTGATCGAGCGCTGGCCCGACCCGCAGGACCGGCGGCAGCAGCGGCTCTCGCTGAGCGAGGTGGGCCGGCAGCGCTACGAGGCGACCCACGCCCTCGCCCTGGCCCAGCTCGCCGCCATCCTGGCCGACCGCCTGAGCCCCGCAGAGATCTCCGCCGTGCGCGCGGCCCTCCCGGCCCTCCAGCGCGCGCTCGCCAGCGAGGAGCGGGGCGGGCCAGAGGGGCGCAGCCCCGCCGAGAAAAAACCCTTTTCTTGAATGCTGATGAGGATTTGCCATGCGACAATCATCAAGCGACGGTGATAGCACGACCCAGCGCACCCAGGTGCGCCGTGTGCGCCTGCTGAGCGGCTTTCGCGCACTGCGGGTGCGCAACTACCGGCTCTACTGGATTGGCCAGCTTGTCTCGATGACCGGCTCCTGGGTGCAGACCACCGCCCAGGCCCTGCTGGTGCTCAGGCTCACCAGCTCGCCCCTGGCCATCGGCCTAGTGGCCACCTTCCAGTTCCTCCCGGTGATGCTGCTCTCGCTCTTCGGCGGCGTGATCGCCGACCGCGTGCCGCGTTACCGGATGATCCTGCTTACCCAGACTTTGGCCATGATCCTGGCGACGATCTTCGGCTCGCTGGTGGGCCTGGGCCTCATCCAGCTCTGGCATGTCTACCTGCTGGCCTTGCTCCAGGGGGTCGTGAACGCCCTGGACACACCGGTGCGCCAGGCATTCGCCGTCGAGCTGGTGGGCCGCGAGGATCGGCCGAACGCCGTGGCCCTCAACTCGATCGTCTTCAACGGCTCGCGCATCATCGGGCCGGCCCTGGCCGGGCTGCTGATCGGCCCCATGGGCATTGCCGCGATGCTCTACCTGAACGCGGCCAGCTTTCTGGCCGTGCTGGTCGGGCTGCTGCGCATGGATGTCAGCATGATCGTTCAGGGGCCGCACCGGCCGGCGCGCGTGCTCAGCCAGCTGCGCGAGGGGCTGGCCTACACCTGGCGCACCCCCGAGGTGCTGCTGGTGATGATCCTGATCGGGGCGATCGGCACCTTCGGCTACAACTTCAGCGT
>JBAXES010000087.1:0-10546 GCA_037140315.1 Chloroflexales bacterium | reverse complement strand
GACGGTGGCCCGCGAGCCGTTCAGCGGCAGGTAGAGCCCCTCGGCGCTGGGCAGGGTGTCGGTGCCGAGGCCCGCCCGCTCGGTGTGGTCGAAGACCCACTGGGCCACCCCCTGCTCGGCCATGCTCAGCCCGAACAGCTGCTGCGGGTCGATATCGCGCGACCAGCCGCTACAGTCGCCCCAGGGCCGCAGCCCCCCGTCGGCGCAGGGCAGCACGATCACCACCTGGCTGTCGAAGATGGTGCTGATATGGCGCACCGCCACCGCCAGCAGGCTCCCCATCCCACGCGTGCTGGCGAACTCGCGGCTCAGGGCGTAGAGCGCCGCCGTGCGCCGCTCGCGCTCGCGGGCCGCCACCGCCTGCTGGCGGAAGCGCACGGTCAGGTTGCTCACCACCAGGCTGACCGCGAGCATCACGCTAAAGGTGATCAGGTAGCGCACATCGCCAATGGCGAAGGTGAAGCGCGGATGGACGAAGAAGAAATTGAAGGAGAGCACGCTCAGCACCGCCGCCATGGCCGATGGGCCGCGCCCGCCCGCGAGGGAGACCCCCAGCACGCCGAGCAGGTAGACCATGATCACATTGGCCTCGCCGATGCCATAGCGATCAATCGCCAGGGCGACGAGCGTACAGATGGTGACCAGCGCCGGGGCGGCCGCGTAGGACTGCCCGGGGCTGGTGAGGCGCAGCGGCTCGCGCCGGGGCTGCGTGGCCTCGCCCGCATCGCCCGAGAGCACATAGACATCGATCAGGCCGCTCTTCCGCAGCAGGTCGCTCGACACCGAGCCGAAGATCATGTCGTTCCAGCGCGGGCGCTCGGGCTTGCCGATCAGCACCTTGCTGCTATTGCGGGTGCGGGCGTAGGCCAGCAGCTCATCGGCGGCGTTGGTGCCGCTGAGCGTCACGGTCTCGGCGCCGAGCTGCTCTGCCAGGCGCAGGGTCTGCACCACCTGGGCGCGCTCGGCATCGGGCCGCCGTAGCTCGCCGGGCGTCTCGACGTGGGCGACGATCCACTCGGCGCGCAGGCCGGCGGCCATGCGCCGGGCCGCCCGCACCAGGCGCGCCGCCGTCGGCCCGGAGCTGACGCCCACCAGGAGGCGCTGGGCGGCGGGCCACGGCGCGTGGATGGCCTTGTCCTGCCGGTAGGCCTCCATCTGGGCGTCGACCCGGTCGGCGGTGCGGCGCAGGGCCAGCTCGCGCAGGGCGATCAGGTTGCCCTTGCGGAAGAAGTTGCCGGTCGCGCGCTCGGCATACTGGGGCAGGTAGACCTTGCCCTCGCGCAGGCGCTGGAGCAGGTCGTTGGCGGGCAGGTCGATCAGCGTGACCTCGTCGGCCTGCTCGATCACGCGGTCGGGCACGGTCTCGCGCACGACCACGCCGGTGATCTGGGCCACCACGTCGTTGAGGCTCTCCAGGTGCTGGACGTTGACTGTGGTGTAGACGTCGATCCCGGCGGCGAGCAGCTCCTGGACATCGTTCCAGCGCTTGGGGTGCCGCGCGCCAGGGGCGTTAGTGTGGGCCAGCTCATCAACCAGGATGATCTGGGGGCGGCGGGCCAGGGCGGCGTCAAGGTCGAACTCGCGCAGCGTCACCCCGCGGTAGGCGATCTCCTGCGGCGGGAGCAGCGTGAGCCCGTCGAGGATGGCCTGAGTCTCGGCGCGACCGTGGGTCTCGGCCACACCCACCAGCACCTCCACGCCCTCGCCCATGCGCTGGTGGGCGGCCTCCAGCATCGCGTAGGTCTTGCCGACGCCGGGCGATGCGCCAAAGAAGACGGTCAGGCGACCGTGGGCCTGGGCTGTCGCCTCGGCCTGCACGCGGGCGAGCAGGGCGTCGGGGTCGGGCCGGGCATACGCACTCATGGCGATCCTCTTCCGTGATAGGTGCGACGTGGCCGCGCACGGTCACGTCGCACCTATCGGCTTCACGCCCATTGTAGCCCGGTTTTAGCTAATACTTTACATTTATATACAATCTTTACGCATGCGCCCACATTTTATACGGCGCCTTTACGCGGGCCTGACGTACAGTATGCACATGAGAATATGTGGGAGGGGCCAGGGGAGGGCCGAGGGCCTCCCCTGAAACCCTACCCGTTTCCACGGTTTTTGGTCACACTCAAAGGGTATCTGTGCGGAGGAACTGCGATGGATCTGCTCTTTGTGGGGCTGACAGTACTCTTCTTCGCGCTGACCTGGGGCCTGGTCGAGTACAGCGACCGGCTGATGGGAGGCAAGTGATGAGCGCGCTGTATCTGGTCGGGGCTATCTTGACCGTCGCCCTGATAGCCTACCTGTTTGTCGCCTTGCTGAACCCGGAGCGCTTCTGATGACTGCCAACGGATGGCTGCAGCTCGCCTTGTATATGGTCGTCCTGCTGGCCCTGATCAGGCCGCTGGGCTGGTATATGGCGCGGGTCTACGAGGGCCGGATCATGTTCCTGGCCTTCGTTGAGCGCCCGCTCTACCGGCTCTGCGGCACCCGTGAGGACGCGGAGCAGAGCTGGAAGCAGTACGCGATCGCGATGCTGCTGTTCAACGCGCTGGGCATGCTGGTGGTCTATGCCCTTCAGCGGCTCCAGGCCGTGCTGCCGCTCAACCCGGTCGGCCTGGCCGCCGTGTCGCCCGACTCGGCCTTCAACACCGCCGCCTCGTTCGCCTCGAACACCAACTGGCAGGGCTACGGCGGCGAGGTGACCATGAGCTACCTCAGCCAGATGCTCGGCCTGAACGTGCAGAACTTTGTCTCGGCCGCCTCGGGCATGGCCACGGTGGCCGCGCTGATCCGCGGCATCGCCCGCCGCACCAGCGCGACCATCGGCAACTTCTGGGTCGATCTGACCCGCTCGACGCTCTACATCCTGCTGCCGCTGTCGCTCCTGCTGGCCCTGGCCCTGGTCTCGCAGGGCGTGGTGCAGAACTTCAGCGGCTACGCCACGCTGCCGCTGCTCCAGGCCACCGCCGACAGCGCCGGCATGCCGGTGACGCAGCAGGTGCTGCCGATGGGGCCGGCTGCCTCGCAGATCGCGATCAAGCAGCTCGGCACCAACGGCGGCGGATTCTTCAATGTGAACTCGGCCCACCCCTTCGAGAACCCCACGCCGCTGGCGAACTTCCTCGAGATGCTGGCCATCCTGGCCATCCCGGCGGCGCTGTGCTACACCTTCGGCAAGATGGTCGGCGATACGCGCCAGGGCTGGGCGCTGCTCGCGGCGATGGTGATCATCTTCATCCCGCTGCTGCTGCTCGGAGTCGCCCAGGAGCAGGCCGGCACGCCGCTGCTGGCCGCGCAGGGCGTCGATCTGACTGCGGGCGACCTGCAGGCCGGCGGGAACATGGAGGGCAAGGAGACCCGCTTCGGCATCGTCAGCTCGGCCCTGTGGGCCGCCGCCACCACCGCCGCCTCCAACGGCTCGGTGAACAGCATGCACGATAGCTTCACGCCGCTGGGCGGGCTGGTGCCGATGTTCCTCATGAAGCTCGGCGAGGTGGTCTTCGGCGGCGTCGGCTCGGGGCTCTACGGCATGCTGGCCTTCGCCATCGTGGCGGTGTTTATCTCCGGCCTGATGGTCGGGCGCACGCCGGAGTACCTGGGCAAGAAGATCGAGGCCTTCGAGATGAAGATGGCTGCGCTGGTCATCCTCACCCCCTGCGCGGTGGTGCTGGGCGGCACCGCCCTGGCGGTGGCCACCCCCTGGGGCCGGGGCGCGCTCTACGACCCGAGCGTGGGCTACGCCAGCATCTCCAACCCCGGCGCGCACGGCTTCAGCGAGGTGCTCTACGCTTTTGGCTCGATGGGCAATAACAACGGCTCGGCCTTCGCCGGGCTGGGGGCGAATAACTTCTTCTACAATACCACCGGCGGCATCATCATGCTGATCGCGCGCTTCTGGCTGGCCGTGCCGATGCTGGCTATCGCCGGCTCGCTGGCCGCCAAGAAGGCCGTGCCGGTCGGGCCGGGCACCCTGCCGACCCACGCGCCGCTCTTCGTGGCCCTGCTGATCGGGGTGGTGCTCATCGTCGGCGTGCTGACCTTCGTCCCGGCGCTGGCCCTCGGCCCGATCGTCGAGCAGCTACAAATGCTGAATTAGAAATGGTGAATGTTGAATGGCGAAAGCCATTCAACGCAATAGACATGGTTTCAGAATGCCCAACTGTTACTTGACCGTCTCGCGCAGCCCTCACCCCCCAGCCCCCGCTCCCGCTGCGGCGGGCGAGGGGGGGCATTTCTCGTCAGCAAGCGATATACGCCCCTCTCCCGCACGCGGGAGAGGGGTTGGGGGTGAGGGTTGTCCGGCGGCAACTCTCATGTACCTGCGAACCTTGTCTATGTGTCTCAGCGCATGGGAGCCGCGCACGCGTGCGTGGGACGAAATGGTTGCGGCGCACAAGCTGATCGTTGCGGCGCGGGTTCCCCGCGCGGGCGCGTGGAACCCGTGCGCGGGCGCGTGGAAGGGCGCAGCGGCGCGCGGGAGTACCGCAGTTGCTTGGATATGTAGGGGCGCGCGCTGCTGCGCCCCTGCCCAATACGCACATATATGACTGACACAACAAAATCCCGACCCCTGTTCGACGGACCAATCGTCCGCCAGGCGATCATCGCCGCCTTCGCCAAGCTCGACCCACGGGTGCAGCTGCGCAACCCGGTGATGTTCGTGGTGCTGGTGGGCGCCGCGCTGACCACCGCGCTCTGGGTGCAGGCCCTGCTCGGCCAGGGCGAGGCCCCGGCCAGCTTCATCTTCTCCATTAGCATGTGGCTCTGGTTCACCGTGCTGTTCGCCAACTTCGCCGAGGCCATGGCCGAGGGCCGCGGCAAGGCCCAGGCCGACACCCTGCGCAGGGCCCGCCGCGACGTGAGCGCGAAGCGGATGCTACATGTTGAATTGGGAATGTTGAGTGGTCGGACAGAACCCATTCAACATTCAGCATTCAACATGCAACATTGCGCCGCAGCGCAGCTGCGCGCCGGCGACGTGGTGCTGGTCGAGGCCGGCGACGCCATCCCCTCCGACGGCGAGGTGATCGCGGGGGTGGCCTCGGTCAACGAGAGCGCCATCACCGGCGAGAGCGCCCCGGTCATCCGCGAGAGCGGCGGCGACCGCTCGGCGGTCACCGGCGGCACCCAGGTGCTGAGCGACTGGCTGGTGGTGCGGATCACCGCCAACCCCGGTGAGACATTCCTCGACCGCATGATCTGCATGGTCGAGGGGGCCAGGCGCCAGAAGACGCCCAACGAGATCGCGCTGAGCATCCTGCTGGCCGCCCTGACGATCATCTTTCTGCTGGCCACCGCCACCCTGCTGCCCTTCTCGCTCTTCGCCGTGCGCGCCAGCGGCACCGGCGCGCCGGTGACGGTGACGGTGCTGGTGGCCCTGCTGGTCTGCCTCATCCCGACCACCATCGGCGGGCTGCTCTCGGCGATCGGCATCGCCGGCATGGACCGCATGATCCAGGCCAACGTGATCGCCACCTCCGGGCGCGCGGTCGAGGCCGCCGGCGATGTGGACGTGCTGCTGCTCGACAAGACCGGCACGATCACCCTCGGTAACCGTCAGGCCGTGGCCTTCATCCCCGCCGACGGGGTGAGCGAGGCCCAGCTGGCCGACGCCGCGCAGCTCTCGTCGCTGGCCGACGAGACCCCCGAGGGCCGCAGCATCGTGGTGCTGGCCAAAGAAAAGTACGGCATCCGCGAGCGCAACGTCCGCGAGCTGGGCGCCGAGTTCGTGCCCTTCACCGCGCAGACCCGCATGAGCGGCGTGAACCTGAACGGCAACCTGATCCGCAAGGGCGCGGCCGACGCCATCCGGCGCTCGGTGGAGGAGCAGGGCGGCGCGCTGCCCCCCGAGGTGCGTGCCATCGTGGACAGCATCGCGCGCCAGGGCGGCACGCCCCTCGTGGTGGCCGACAAGGGCACGGTGCTGGGCGTGGTGCAGCTCAAGGACATCGTCAAGGGCGGGATCAAGGAGCGCTTCGCCGAGCTGCGGCGCATGGGCATCAAGACGGTGATGATCACCGGCGACAACCCGCTCACCGCCGCCGCGATCGCCGCCGAGGCCGGCGTAGATGACTTCCTGGCCGAGGCCACCCCCGAGGCCAAGCTGGCGCTCATCCGTGAGTACCAGGCCGGCGGGCGGCTGGTGGCGATGACCGGCGACGGCACCAACGACGCGCCGGCCCTGGCCCAGGCCGATGTGGCCGTGGCCATGAACTCGGGCACCCAGGCCGCCAAAGAGGCCGGCAACATGGTCGATCTGGACAGCAACCCGACGAAGCTGATCGAGGTCGTCGAGATCGGCAAGCAGCTGCTGATCACGCGCGGCGCGCTGACCACCTTCTCGATCGCGAACGATATCGCGAAGTACGCAGCCATTATTCCGGCGGCCTTTGTGGCCACCTACCCGCAGCTGAATGCGCTGAACGTGATGGGCCTGACCTCACCCTCTAGCGCGATCATGTCGGCGGTGATCTTCAACGCGCTGATCATCCCGGCCCTCATCCCGCTGGCCCTGCGCGGGGTGACGTACCGGGCGCTGGGCGCGGCCCAGATGCTGCAGCGCAACCTGCTGATCTACGGCCTGGGCGGCGTGATCGCTCCCTTCATCGGCATTAAGCTGATCGACCTAGGGCTGACACTAATGCGGGTGGCATGATATGCGAGCACTTATACGGGCCCTGCGAGCCTGGATCTCTCCTGGTACTGTTGTCGCCGCGACGTCCGTCGCAGTCATCTGGCTGCACCACCTCTCCGTGTCGGCGCTCGGCCACGAGTTCGCGCTCATTATCGCCACATGCCTCGCCTTCGGCCTGCTCTGGGCCGTGAGCGATCAGCCTTCGCATTAAGGGGGTGCGCCGATGCGTATGATCATCGCCCAGATCCGCCCCGCCCTGGTCAGCCTGCTCGCGCTGACGCTGATCACCGGCGGGCTCTACCCGCTGGCGGTGACCGGGGTCGCCCAGGTGGCCTTCCCGTCCCAGGCCAACGGCTCGCTGATCGTTGAGAACGGCCAGGTGCGCGGCTCGGCCCTGATCGGCCAGCCCTTCGACGACCCGAGGTACTTCTGGGGCCGGCTCTCGGCCACTGACACCTTCGCCGACAACGCATATAATGCAGCTACGCTGACGGCCTCGTCGGGCTCGAACCTGGGCCCGCTCAACCCGGCCCTGGCCGCCGCAGTCAAGGCCCGCATCGCCGCGCTGCGCGCCGCCGACCCCCAGGTCGACCGGCCGTACCCGGCCGATCTCGTCACCGCCTCGGCCAGCGGGCTCGACCCGCAGATCAGCCCGGCGGCGGCCGCCTTCCAGGTGCGGCGCGTCGCCAGGGCCCGCGGCATGAGCGAAGACCAGGTGCGCCAGCTGGTGGCGACGTACACCGAGGGCCGCGACCTCGGCGTACTTGGTGAGCCGCGGGTACACGTGCTGAAGCTCAACCTGGCCCTCGACGACCAGTAGGTAGGCGCTACGATGAGCGATCGCTCGCTCCAGATCCTGATCATTGAAGACGAGGTGCCGATCCGGCGCTTCCTGCGCACCTCCCTGGACAGCCACGGCTATCGGCTGCGCGAGGCGAGCACCGGCCAGGAGGGGATCGAGCTGGCGGCCCAGCTCCATCCCGATGTGGTCATCCTTGACCTCGGCCTGCCCGATATGGACGGGCTTGAGGTGCTGCGCCGCATCCGCAGCTGGTCGGCGGTGCCGATCGTGATCCTGACGGCGCGCGGCCAGGAGCAAGATAAGATCGCGCTGCTCGACGCGGGTGCCGACGACTACCTGACCAAGCCCTTCGGGATCGGCGAGCTGCTGGCGCGCGTCCGCGCGGCCCTGCGGCGCACCGCCGGGATGCAGTCTAGCGAGACACCGGTGGTGGTGATTGACAGCCTGCGGGTAGATATGGCGCGGCGGCAGGTCTTCCTCGACGACGAGGACGTGCATCTGACGCCGATCGAATACAAGCTGCTGGTGGCGCTCATCCGCAACCTGGGCCGGGTTGTCACCCAGCGCCAGCTGCTCCAGGAGGTCTGGGGGCCAGAGTACCTCGACTCGCCCCACTACCTGCGCATCTATATGCAGCACCTGCGCCACAAGCTGGAGCGCGACCCCGCGCGCCCGCGCTACCTGATCACTGAGCCGGGCGTGGGCTACCGGCTCAATGATCAGTCGTCGTAGGCGCGCACCGCCAACCGTACCCTGTCATGCCGAGCGCAGACATGGTTTCAGGATTGACGATTTTACGTTACCGTTTCGCAATCGCCCTCACCCCCCAGCCTCCGCTCCCGCTGCGGCGGGCGAGGGGGGGGTATTCCTCGTCAGCAAGCGATATACGACATAACGTTGCGCTCAGCTACCGCAACTGGTGTGCTATCTACACATTTCTCTAACAAACAGCAGCGAGCGCCAACCTGCCTTGTACAACAGGTCTTGTTGTACTATAATTTCGCGTGCTAGAAAGGTGTCCTCGCAATAGCTGGGCATTGAACCTTGTCGCACCCGGAGTTCCTATGGCACGCTCGACCGAGCAGCCCGTCGTTGACGAAAAGGCTGCCGAAAAATTCAACGCCCACGTGCTGACCGTCGATATCGTCGACTTCTCGCTACGTGAGGATGCTGAGTCGCAGACAAGCCTCGTCCAACACTTCATTCAGCTGCTGCATAAGGCTATCCCCGAAGGGCTGGACAATGCCCGTGATCGCGTCTGGAGTCCTGCGGGCGACGGCGGGTCGCTCACCTTCCCGAAGCTGGTGACGGCACCGCTGGAGACGGCGATCAACCTCGCCCGGCTGGTCGGGATGTATAACGAGGGGAAGTTTGAGGCCCTGCCAAAGCCGCGTATCCCGCTCCAGCTGCGTATGGGCATCCACACCGGCGCGGTCTCGATGGAGCGAGACTTCGACGAGCGCACGAATGTCTGGGGCAACGGGGTGAACATCTCCGCCCGCTTGATCACACTGGCACGGCCAGGCCAGATCCTCGTCTCAGAGGCGTACTACAATATGTCTGAACTTGCGGCGTCGCGCAATGACATGGAGGTGCGCCACATCGGCAAGGGGTGGGTGAAGCACAATAAGTCGATCGTCATCTACAACGTCTACAGCAAGGGTGCTGGGATCCCGTTTGAGGAGACCGACGGCTGGTTCGGGCCATTCCAATACCCGCTCCAGCAGGCGATCCGCACCTACCAGGGTATGCTGACGGAGGAGTACGTCCAGCAAGGGAATACTTTCCGCATCGCCGTGCTGGCCAAGCGCCTGCTCGATCTTGAGACCAGCCCCAACCCAGAAGTGACGATACATGGTCGCAAGATCAGCCTCATTGAGATCATTCGCTCTATATCGGAGCAGAAGTTTGGCGCGAGTATCGGTCAGCATTCGCTCTACGATCGCTTCTTCTCGCCGCTCTCGCCGGCAGCGCTGGTCTACTTCTTCCAGAATGCTCAGTTCGAGGTGTATTACCATAACCAGGAACTGGCCCGCGAGGACGAGAAGGCTGACCGGTTGATGATTATTATCTCTGGCACGGTGGGCGTCTACCGCAAGGGCACGAAACTGCGGGTCGTCGATGCCAAGAGCCAGGATCTTATCGACGTAGCCTTCGGCGAGGGTCAGATTGTTGGTGAGATGGGGCTGTTCAACCCGCAGACGCGCCGAAACGCGACCCTGATCGCCGAACGGCCGACCATCGTGCTCAGTAAGAGTTACGAGACGCTGCGCGTCGGACGGCCGGGCAGCAATGCCGTCGACGACCGCGTGCGGATCGAGATCCGCAAGCAGGTCTGGCGCTACTACCGCGAGCGAACCCGGGATAGCCATATCGCAAGCCACCCGCTGCTCCGCGAGCTTAACAATAATGAGAAAGCGCTTTTCAGCGACCACGCCGAGTTCCTTCCCGACGACTTCCAAGGTGGAATTCAGTGTGAGGCTAACGACCTGTGGGAGTACTGGAACTTTTTGATCGCCGGCCAGGCTATCGTCTACACGAATCGCGGCGAGGAGACAATCGAGTTCAAGAGCGGTGAGTGCATCGGCCTGCTGCGCTTGGTGATGGAGACGAACCCGTACAACGGGATTGAGTTCTCGCAGGACGCGCAGCTCATCCGGATCCACTGGGACAACGTGGCCGACCTGATCAAGAAGAATCCGTCGCTCGACCAGATCTGCACCATGCACGGGCGCGAGGAGCGGCGTCGGCTTGGGCTGATCCTCTGATGCTACCTCTCGACGCGTATCCCGAGGGTGCGCCCGCCGAAACACCCCTCGCGCAACAGCTGCGGCTGGCAATCGCACCCCTCGGCGGGGCGCACGCCAGCCGCCTCGCTTACCTGCTCGCTGAGCTCGTCGACGGGCACCTGAGCGTCGATGGGGTGCGCGAGCGCGTGCTGGCCGACCCAGACCTCAACGCGCTGCTCAAGGCGTTGGCCGGCCATCGGGCGGAGACGTCCTCCACCACCGTCGCCTTCGGGCAAGGCAGCCAGATCGGCGATGTCACCATCCGCGACATTATCGGCGGGAATCAGTTCCAGCTGAATATCTACCACGCCCCCGCCAGCGCATCTC
>JBAXES010000086.1:0-10687 GCA_037140315.1 Chloroflexales bacterium | reverse complement strand
CGATCGAGCCTGACGAGACGGAAGTGTGGAGCAACAACCCCGGCTTTCCGATCACAAAAGCGCAAAACAATGCCTACAACATCCAGATCGCGGCGCTCGCACACGATCTAGGGCTCTCTATCGGCCTGAAAGGGAACACGAGCGAAGCGCCCACCTTATGGCCTTACTTCGACTGGACGTTGAACGAGCAGTGTTGGGAATATAGTGAGTGTGATCTGATCGCAACGAGCTTCCCGGCCAACGGCAAAGCGGCCTTCAACATCGAGTACAACGTGGATCCAGACTGCGCAACTGCCAACGCCTGGCATATGAACTCAGCGCGGCGCGACCTGAACCTCGTCGGCCCGACAGATCCCCAGTATCGCGACACTCCCTGTATCCCAGACACACAGGACTCCTGGTAAGGGAAGCGGATCTTTTTAACGCGGCTGTTCCGTTTTGGATCTCGATGGCTCACCGTCACGATATGCCTAACAGTGCCCTCAAACGATCCGTGCAACAATTTAGGATCATCCTGTCAACCCTCGCGTTGGTATTTCTCCCGATTGCCACACTGGCGATAGGGATCGGTGTCGCTAGCCACGGTGTCGATTATGCACAGACGGCTTCCCCGGCCCAGGCCCAGGCATCCATCCAGCCATATGGAGCCGGGGACAGCCTACTGAATGATCCGCTCCCAGCACCAACAAGCGTACCTGTGCTCCAACGAGGCCCGCCGCAACCATGTGGTGCCGTAGACAGCCCGCCAGGCACACAGCCTACGCCTATGCCCCCTCCGGCTACCGCACCTGATCATACCCGCGATCCACGTGACATGAAGATCCTGGTGATCTCCGCCGACGGCAAGGAGACCGATCTCCCTGCGCTGATCGCCGCCCTTGATCGCATCGGTGTGCCATACGACATCTTAGTTGCCACCCAAACCGAGCTCACGTCGAACATGCTCTGGGACGGCGTCTCGCATGGTTGCTACCAGGGCATCATGCTTACTACGGGCAATCTCACCTACTACAACTCCGCCACAAATTCCTGGGCCAGCGCGTTCTCCAACAATGAATGGCAGCTACTCTGGAAATACGAGGCGCTGTTCGGCATCCGGCAGATCACATCGTACACCTACCCTGGCTGGCCAGATAGCTACGGCCTGACCTATGTGACCTACCAGGATACGAACAGTAGCCCGCTGCAGGCGAACCTGACCAGTGCCGGGGAGCAGATCTTCCCGTATCTGAATTTCAGCAATCCGATCCTGATTAAGAATGCCCGAACCTATCTGGCAACCGTTGCAATATCCGAGACCGCCAACGTCACACCGCTTCTGACCGCGCCGGGCCCGAATGGTGCCCTCTATATCATTGCAGCGATCAAGCGCTATAGCGACGGACGTGAGAATCTGGCCCTGACGGCGGAGAACAACCGTAACCTGACGCATACGCTACTGCTGTCCTATGGGATCATTAACTGGCTTACCAGAGGAGTCTTCCTGGGTGAGCGCCACGTTGCAGTCGATGTCCAGCCTGACGACATCTTCATCGGCAACAAGATATGGGATCCCAGTGCGCTGCTCGACACCACCGGCCGCACCTTCCGGATAAGTGCTGACGACATCATCGCGCTGATCGCGTGGCAGAACAGCATCCACACCCGCTTTTCGGTTGCCTCTGGCCTGATGCTCGAAATGCCCTTTGTCGGCGTGGGCGCACTTGGCATGTACACGCCTGACACGCTGACCCCGGCTCTGCTGGCGAACCAGGCGAGTTTCAACTGGATTAGCCACACCTACAGACATACGAACCTGGACAGGGTCACCGCTGCCGACGCCACGACCACGCTGCAGTTAAATGACGACTTCGCACAGAAGAGCGGCTTCAGCTCCTACGTGAAGGATGCGATGGTCCAGCCAGACATCTCCGGGCTATCCAACCGGGATTTTGAGCAGGCGGCGTATAGCTTTGGCATTCGCTATCTCATCTCTGACACATCGCGGCAGGGCTGGAGCAACCCTACGTCGAATACTGGCTTCTACAGCACCTTCCAGCCTGGCCTGCTGATCATCCCGCGGCACGCAACGAACCTGTTCTACAACGTCCGCACACCCGATGAGTGGGTGTCCGAGTACAACTGCTTTTATGGGCCACAGGGCACCTGCGCAAACGGCACGCGGCGCATTTGGGATCACGACCTTACCTATGCTGAGATCCTGAATAAAGAGTCGGATAAGTGGCTACAGTACCTGCTCAGCTGGGATATCGACCCGCTTATGTTCCACCAGTCAAACATTGGGACGTACGACGGCAGCCACTCGCTGCTGGGCGATCTGATTGAGGCGACGCTGGCGAAATATAGTGCGCTGTACACGCTGCCGATCATGAACCTGACACAGCACGAGGTCGGCGTGCGCATGGCCAACCGCATGGCGCATAACGCCTCGGGGGTGGTGGCGACGCTCTATCCGGGGAGCCGCATCGTTCTGACCAGCGTGAATCCTGCGGTCATCCTGGTGACTGGCGTCACCTACGGCGACAGCTATGAGATCTATGGTGGCCAGCCGATCTCTTCCATTCCCACGAGCGCTAACCAAGCACTCAGCGTGCCATTGAAGTGACCAACTAAGGATCGAGCTGTATCACGCCACGGCGAATCGCATAGCGTACCAGATCGGCAACCGTGCGCAGGCCTAGCTTACGCATCATATTCGTGCGATGGCTATCGATGGTGCGCACGCTCACGACCAGCCGCTCAGCGATCTCGTTGCTCGTCAGGCCTTGGGCCGCCAGGGTGAACACCTCGTGCTCACGATCCGTCAGGAGGTCGTAGGGGTCAAACGTCACCCCGGTGTTCGGCTGGGCGTACGAAGTGATGATCTGATCAGAGAGGGCGGCGCTGACAAAGCGGCGTCCGGCCATCGCCTGCTGCACCGAAGCCACCAGCTCGCTGCCCGGGCTCTCTTTGAGCACATAGGCCGTCGCGCCAAGGCGGAGCGCCTCGCGCAGATACGACTCATCGGCGTGCATCGAGAAGATCACAATCCGGGTGTTGGGGGCGATCTGGCGCACCTGGCGGACCACCTCCAGCCCCGAGACCTTAGGCATTACAATATCGCTCACCATGAGATCGGGCTGGACCTGCTGAGCCAGGGCGATCGCCTCATCACCAGCAGACGCCTCGGCCACCACCTGGCATGGCAGCGCGGTCTCAAGCATTGTCCGCACCCCGGTCCGCACCACCTGATGATCGTCAGCCAGGACGATTCGCCACACACTCATAGGCAGCCTGCCTTATCAGCTGGCGACTCGCGCGCCAGCGGCAGATCGGCGAGCAGGCGTGTGCCCATGCCCGGCTCAGAGTCGATAGTCAGATCGCCGCCGAGCAGCACGGCGCGCTCGCGCATGCCGGCCAGGCCGCTAGAGGCGTGCGCCTCCAGCGTCGCATGAACTTCGAATCCCTGCCCCATATCCTCAACCAGGATCACCAGCTGCTCATTCACCACCCAGATATGCAGGTTGGCGCTGGATGTACCCGCGTGGCGGGCAATATTGGTGAGCGCCTCCTGGACGATCCGGTAGGCGGTCAGCTCAAGCTGCGGCGCAAAACGGCGATCAACCCCCTGGATCTGCGCGTCAATCTGCACCCCGGTCTGCTCGGTGTAGCGGGCGATATGCCATTCCAGCGCCGCGCGTAGGCCCAGGTCATCGAGCAGCGTGGGCCGTAGGGCCAGCGAGCGCCGGCGCACCTGGGCGATCAACGCGCCCACCTGGCTGCGGGCCTCGGCTAGCTGAGACTGGAGCATTGTGGGCGGCAGGCGCTCGCTCACAGAGAGCGCCAGGCTCAGGCCGGTGAGCATCTGCCCGATCTCGTCGTGTAGCTCGCGGGCCAGGTGTCGCCGCTCCTCCTCCTGCACTGCCACCAGCCGCTCGCCGAGAATCTGGAGCCGCTCCTGGGCCGCCCGGGCCTCGGCCCGCGCCTCCTGCTCGGCGCACAGCGCCTGCGTCAGGTCATCCTCAGCGTAGCGGTGTTCATACTGGTGCGGTGAATGCCCCCCAACCTCGCGAAAGCTGACCGGAGGCTGTCGGTGACTCGCCTCACGCTGGGTGTGCTGGTGAACCTCTCTGGCCGCAGTGACGAACTGCACGGTCAGACGCCGCTGCGCGATGAGCGCTGTCTCAAGCTCGGCGACCCGCGCACGCAGCTTCGTCAGATCAGTGTCGGGATCGCTGGGTTGGAGTATAGGTGCAAACACGGTGTGCACTCCGGTTGTATCAGCTAGTAGAAGGACAACTCTGCCAAGCCTACGAACAAACCTGTTCGTAGGCTAAGACAACCATAGCAGAGGCGACAAACAGACAGAGAGAACTACGTCCCTCTTGCGTGTTTGCTTCAGCGTGTACTCCGCGACATGCTATACGTTGGAGTGGTGTGTTGGTGTCTCGTTAGCGTGAGGAGGGGCTAGGCGTGAGAAGGTGGTACTCGTGGATCCGGCAGGCAGGGCGAGACAAATACCTAGCAACCTGCCGTAGTGCATATGAACGATTTTTCGTCGAGTCCCCCCCAATGGAAAATCGTCTGTTTATTATACCCCCAACATACAGCTTATGCAATAACAAAACTGACATCTCAGGTCGCTATATCACATATCAAGTGATATCTTCCTTTTTTATAATGCTAAAGAAATCGTTAAGACAGCTCTTTTTTGTAATGACGAGAATTATGGAAAGCTCTTCTTGTGAAACTATGTAGGGTTTTTTGGAAATATGTAGGGATTTACCTGACATACACCTCAAAAGGGCAGATAATCCTATCCGCCCTTGTTCTGGCTAATTTTACACTAATGTCAAATAATAAGCTCATGAAGAAAAATGCACCAAGGACTTCTTACACGTACTCCGCTTGATTATCTGACACCCTGTATGATCCAGGGCGTATCCACACCCAGACCGAGATCAGGGCCGCTTGTCGGATCGGCCCGCCTATGCTACAATTGCCGCCAGTGCGCCCGCGGGCGCAATTTTGACGCGACAGTCAGTATAGAGGACATAGCAACTATGGCCAGCAAAAAGGGCAACCGCATCGTGATCAAGCTGAAGAGCTCCGAGAGCGGCCACACCTACACCACCATGAAGAACCGCCGCAACGACCCGAGCCGGCTTGAGCTGAAGAAGTACGACCCGATCGTGCGTCGGCACGTCTCCTACCGCGAGACGAAGTAGCTCTGATTCTAAAACAATACTGCGGCGTGGCTTAGCCACGCCGCAGTATTGTTTTATCGAACAGCATGGCTCGGCTCCTCGCCCTGCTCACCCTGGCCGCCCTTGAGGCCACCGTGGTCAGCCTGCCAATCTTAGCGCTGACCAGCCTCGGCCTGGCCTGGCCGCTCATGCTCGTCGTGGTCATCCTCGGCGCGGTCGCCGACAACCTCAGCCTGCGCCTGCCGCCCCGCCTTGAGCGCCCAGCCCTGGCCCTCGGCGCGGCGGTGGCCGTCATGGCGGTGCTCTGGCATCAGATCGGCGGCCCGCTGGCCGCCCTGGCGGCCATGGTCCCCGGCGCCAGCGGATTCGGCATGGCCTACGCGCTCGCCATGATCGCCCTCTTCCTCTACTGGCGCGGCACCCGCGTCGCCTCCCGCGATAGCCTCGGCGTGAGCGCCCTCTTCGGCCGGGGCTCTGCGGCTCTGGTGGCCACGCTGCTGCTCGGCCCGCTCCTCGGGCTCGGCGCGCCGCTGGGCAGCGGACCAGTCCTGGCCCACATTGTGGGATTCATCAGCCTCGGCCTGCTCGCCCTGGCCCTCGCTGCGGCCGAGGACGACCCGGCCAGCCGCGCGCAGCGGCTCGGCTGGCGCTGGCTGCTCACCCTCGGCCTGGCCATCGGCGCCGTCGTGCTGGTGGGCACGCTGGCCGTGGCCATCCTCGGCGGCGGCGCGGCGGTCGAGGCGGCCCAGAACCTGCTGCGCATCATCATCCTGCCCCTCGCCCTCCTCGGCGGCCTGATCGTCTACCTGCTCGTGACCTTCGTCAGCGAGCCGCTCTCCCAGCTCCTGCGCGCCGTCTTCGCCCGGATGGGCCTGCTCCAGCACCTGGCCCCGAGCGCCGACCAGATCGCCGACGGTCGCAGCGACCAGGGCATGATCGATACGATCACCCGCCTGGCCAGCGGCGCCACCTTCCTGATGGCGCTCATCCCGCTGGCGACTCTGGTGGCGGCCATCCTGCTGCTGCGCGGGCGGCGACGCCGCGCCAAGGCCGAGGATGAGGAGCGCGAGTCGCTCGGGGTGGCCGCCAGCCTCGCCGCTGACCTGCGTGACCTGCTGGGCCGGCTGCGCAACCCCTTCGCCCGCCATCTGGAGGGCCTGCGGCTGCCCTGGCCGGCCTGCGCGGCGATGAGCCGGCTACGCGGGTCCGCCGGGCCTACGTGCGCCTGCTGCTGCGCCTGGAGGAGCGCAAGCGCCCGCGGGCACCCGCCGAAACCCCCGCCGAGCTCGCCGCCGCCGAGCCGTCCCTGGCCGTCGCCGCGCTCACCAGGGCCTACGAGGGCGCCCGCTATAACCCCGCCGGCATTACGTCGGACACCGCCGACGCCGCCGAGCGGGCGCTGGACTCACTTGGCTGACCGATTCGGGCCGATGGTGCTGTCATGGATGACTTGGACATATTTGCTGCCACAGACCGGCCCGACCCGGCCCTGTTGTACCGCCGCGACGACCCGAACGACCCCCGGCTCGGCGAGCTGGCGACGGCGGATCCGGCGCGCTACCCGACATCCCAGGTGGTGATCCTCGGCTGCCCACAGGACGAGGGCGTGCGCCGCAATCGGGGCCGCCTCGGGGCCGCCGACGGCCCCGCCGCCATCCGCAGCGCCCTCTATAAGCTGGGGCTGGCCGGGGTCGAGCAGCTGCGCCTCTTCGACCTGGGCGACACGCAGATCCGGCCCAGCCTGGAGGCCACCCACGAGCTGCAGCGCCAGGTGGTGCGCCGGGTGATCGCCGACGGCAAGACCATGATCGCCCTCGGCGGCGGCAACGATATCAGCTTCCCCGACTGCGCCGGCCTGGCCGATGCCGCCGGCCCGGCCATGGCGATCAACGTGGACGCCCACTACGACGTGCGGGCCGACCCGACGCCTAACAGCGGCACGCCCTACCGCCAGCTGCTTGAGGGCGGCCATGTTGCGCCGGGGCGCTTTGTGGAGCTGGGCGGCCAGCCCTTCGCCAACTCGGCGGCCTATGGGCGCTACCTGGCCGGCCTGGGCGTCCGCGCCTACAGCCTGCGCCAGGCCCGCGAGCGCGGCCTGGCCGCGCTGGTCGCCGAGATCCTGCTGACAGATGCGGCCAGCATCTTCTGGGGCCTCGACATGGACGTGGTGCGGTCCGCAGAGGCCCCCGGCGTGAGCGCCCCGAACCCGCTGGGCATGAGCGGCGAGGAGCTCTGCCTGCTGGCCGAGCTGGCCGGCGTCGATCCACGCAGCCGCCTGCTAGAGATCAGCGAGCTGAACCCCACCTACGACATCGACGGCCGCACCGCCCGCCTGGCCGCCGCCGCGATCTGGCACTTCCTCGCCGCCCGTATGCGGCCTGGGGCCGTAGGCCCCCAGAAGTAATCATATAGGTGGCTGAGATTGCCAGCTCCGCTGGCAATCTCAGCCACCTATATGTAGGTCTTAGGACGACAGCCCCAAGCTTGATTTCAGTAGCTCACCCTGAGTAGCCGCGAGGCGCTGACCATCCCCGCCGCCTCAAGCGTATGCTTCGAGCGGTGGTTGTAGTACCAGCACCCCGCGATCGGCCGCAGCCCGGCCCGCCGGCACTCGGCGACCAGCGCGCGGATAGTTGCGGTGCCC
Organism: Chloroflexales bacterium; assembly: GCA_037140315.1. Lineage (GTDB taxonomy): Bacteria > Chloroflexota > Chloroflexia > Chloroflexales > Chloroflexaceae > Oscillochloris. Next base: position 2,857 of record JBAXES010000086.1, on the reverse strand, counting down.
ACGCCGGTGCGGCGCGCCCGCTCCACGGTGTACATCCCGATGCTGGCGACATCCGCGTAGAGCGTGCTGCGGTCGATGATCCCGAATCCCACCGCCTCCCCCGCGCGCTCGGCGATGTAGAGCTCGCCCTGCGCCAGGCTCGCCTCAAGCGTGTCGAAGAAGCTGCCCGAGCCGGCGTGGATGGCCGGCAGATCCTGCTGGGCGGCCTGGCGCACGCGGATATCCTTCGCCGGCGCGGGCGCGTCGGGCAGGGCCTGGAAGAAATAGGCCTGGCGGTCGATCTGTCGGCATTCGTCGATCGCGTGGGAAAGAAAGAGCTCATCGCAGGTCGGCACGAAGGCGGCCTGGACGCTCTCTAGCCGCCTGGCCCGCTGGAAGGCGGCCTGCCCGTGGCGCCGCTGGGCGACCTCCAGCGCGAACTGGGTGATCAGGCTCTCGCCGTGGATCGCGCAGCGCCCCGCCGCCGCCCCGTCGATCTCGATGCGGTAGTGGCGCGAGGTGAGGATGTGCTCCTCCAGGAAGGAGTCGATCGGCGACGGGAGCCCGGCGAGATCGCGGCGCAGAGCGTTGGCGATCTCGGCGAAGGGGACGGGCGTGAAGGTAATATCTATCACCGTGTACTCCCAAGCACCTGGATAGGCCCGCAGTGTGCCCGATATCTCAGCCAGCCCTGCGCTGCCACGGTCGCAACACACGGCCCGTAGGCGCAGACGCGGATGGGCCGGGCGTCCGCCTCGCGGCGCAGGCGCGCGAGCAGCTGCTCAAGGCGCGCGCCGATAAGCGGCGTGTATATGTAGAACAGCGTGCCATCGCTCAGGTCGGCGCGCAGGGCGTCCTCGGCGCGGAAGGAGACGCGCGAGAGGCCGAGCCCGGCGGCGCAGCTGCGGGCGACGGCAACGTAGGCCGGCTCGATCTCGATACCTAGGGTTCGCGCGCCGCTGAGCAGGGTCACCATGGTGGCCACCTGGCCCAGGCCCGCGCCGATGTCCACCACCAGATCCTGGGCGGTGATCTTCGCCACATCGGCCAGATCCAGCAGCCAGCGGGCCGGGGTCGGCTGATAGGCGACCATGCCCGGCGGCAGATCGGCGATCGGCCCCGCCGGCGCGGCGATGCCCAGCGCCCGGCAGATCAGAGCGTCTAGGCTGTCGTACTGGTCGTCGGCGTCGCGCCCGCCCTGCGCCGGCCGCCCCGTCGCGTAGCGGCGCAGATCGTCGCGCAGGCCTGCGGAGATGTGGCCATCAGCGATGATCCGCGCGCGGATGCCTGCGGCCAGGGCCGCGTCCATAGACTCGGCCCGATCGCGCAGCGCCACAGCCCACCGGGCAAGATCATCCGGCGGCGCCTCATGGGCGGCCAGCCACAGCTCAAGCGCGTCGAGCAGATCGGCGCGCCCGGCCAGATCCGCCGGGTCGGCGAGGGATGGGTCCGACTCTAGGGACATGATGTCTTGTGTCGCTGCCGGAGATGTGTTGCGCATAACGCGGCGCATTGTAGCACAGACGCGGGGTGCTGGTCTTTGATATTGAGCTATTGACAAAAATTATATCATCGATAGAATATAGCAACAAGCAATTCTATCAGCGATAACTTTTTAAGGAGGTACAGAATGACAACCCAACAGATCCACATTGTCCTGGGCACCGGCCCGCTGGGCATAGCCACGGCTGAGGCGCTGCTGCGCCGGGGCCACGCGGTGCGCATGATCAACCGCAGCGGCAAAGCCGACGCTCCAACAGGCGCGGCGGTGATCCCCGCAGACGCCTACAACCCGGCGAGCGTGCGCTCGGTCACACAAGGCGCGACCGCCGTCTACCAGTGCGCCCAGCCGGGCTACGCGGAGTGGGGCGCCAAGTTCCCGCCCATGCAGGCGGCGATCATCGCGGGGGTGGCCGCCGTCGGCGCGAAGCTAATCGTGGCCGAGAACCTCTACATGTACGGCCAGGTCGACGGCCCCATCCACGCAGATCTGCCCTACGCCGCGCACACGCGCAAGGGCCGCGTGCGCGCCCAGATGGCCGAGCAGGTCGCCGAGGCCCACTGCAGCGGCAAGCTCCGCACCACCGCCGGTCGCGGGTCCGACTTCTACGGCCCCGGCGTGCGCGGCTCGGCCCTGGGCGAGCGGGTATTCCTGCCAGCCCTGGCAGGCAAGGCCGCCCAGGCCACCGGTCGCCTAGATATGCCCCACAGCTACACCTACATCGGCGACTTCGGCGAGACGCTGGCCATCCTCGGCGAGCGCGAGGAGGCCCTCGGTCGCCACTGGCACGTGCCAAACGCAGCGCCGATCACGCAGCGCGAGCTGATCGGCATGATCTACCATGAGCTGGGCCTCGCGCCGAAGATGAGCGGCGTCGGTCGGGTGATGATGGCGGCCGCCGGCCTGTTCATCCCCGAGGCCCGCGAGACGGTGGAGATGATGTACGAGTTTGAGCGCCCCTTTGTCGTAGACAGCTCGGCCTGTGAGGCCGCCTTCGGCCAGCGCCCGACGCCCCTGGCCGAGGGCATCCGCCGCACCGTGGCATGGTACCGCGCGCACCAGGCCGCCCAACTCGCCGCCGCGTAGCACTCGCTGGGCGGAGCCCCAGACCTGTTTTATTATTATGGTGGGGCGGCTTCGCCGCCCCACCATAATAATAGAGAAGACGGGGCGGCTCCGCCGCCCCAACCCCTCGCCGGAGGCAAGATGAAGCAGGAGCGACGCGCCCGCCAGCACGCGGCCATCCGCGACGAGATCAAGGCCACCGCCCGCGCCCATATGGCCCGCGATGGCGCGGCGGCCCTCTCGCTGCGCGCCGTCGCCGGCGAGATGGGCCTCAGCTCGGCAGCGATCTACTACTACAGATCGCTGCCGAGC